>JBLNFG010001288.1:0-4608 GCA_050263495.1 Myxococcales bacterium
GCTCGCTATCTTGCGCAACTGGAGCAAGCCCTGGAACGCGATTACCTGCTCGGAGACGCGTTCACTCTTGCAGATATCAACTGTGGATCGGTGATCCATCTGGCCATGCGCGGCGGCGCGACGCTCGGCTCACGCACGAGCGCATGGCTGCAGCGACTCCTGGCGCGTCCCTCCTTCAAGAAGATGGGCTTGCCGTAAGGGTCACGTCCGGGCGGCTCAGACAGTGTGAGAGCAGTCGCGCAACTGTTTCTCGGATGGGTCCGATGAACGGCGGAAATGGCACAGCAAGGAGCGGAGGGTCGCTCTTTCGCCCTTCCTGTGCCATCCAAATGAGGGGATGCCGCAGGTTTGCGGGCTATCTCGTCCGCACGGTTTGGCGCCTTGGCGCGCAAAGTGAGGCTTGCAAAGGACGAGGCAAACCAAGACGCGCGCGGGGTTGCGTGTCTCCCGCTTCGTGTGGCCGAGGCGATGCGTTCCCGAGGTCGTCATCGGATAGCCAGCGCGTTTCACACGAACGTCATATTGTTACTTCTGTTTGGACTGATAAATTCCTCCCCACGTGCGAACTTGGGCACGTTGACCCCAAACGGAACTCATTGACGAAGACACTCCCTTCGACAACGATGCGCAGTGAGAACCATACATCATTGGGTATTTCTATGAAACACACTGCGACTCAGGTTTTTTTGTTGGGTTTGCTCGCCGCGGTAACGTTTACGGCAATCGGCTGTGATGATGACGATGAAAGGGCCGATGGAGGACCTATCGGCGGGAGCAGCTCGGCCGGCGCGAGCGCCGCGGGCGGCACTGTCAATCAAGGCGGTGGAAGCAGCACGGTCTCGATTGGGGGCAAGACGGGCCAAGGTAGCAGCGGTACCGCGGGCGTCGCCGGTCAAAGCCGCACTGCCGCGGCGGGCAACGCTGGCACAGCTGGGGTTTTCGGTCTTGCGGGTAGTGCGGGTGCGCCTTCGGGTCCCGCGGCGCCACCGGTTGCGTGCACGGTAGTGAGCGACAAGACGAAGCCCATTGCGCCTGAACCGGGTCGCAAAGTGTACTGCGCGATCGATCTCGGTAGTAACAACTCGAAGCTGCAGACCATCTCGATACTGCCCGGACAATCCGCGTCGTTCAAGAACGAGCGGCAGTGTCGTGCGAAGACCGGATTTGGCGCAATCGTGTTCGATTCTGCCACGCAAACCAGCAAACCGCTTCCGCCGGTGCAAATCAATAACCTGATCACGATCATGAAGGAGTTCCAACAGCTCTGCACCTTGGACGGTGGAACAATGGTGGGCGCCGAGGCCACGCAATGGGCACGGGACGCGACCAACATGAGTGAGGTCAAGACGTCAGTGAAGTCCTCCACGTCCTTGGATATCGAGGTTCTATCGCCTGAAACCGAAGGCATCTACGGCTACGTGGCGGCAACACGGAACACGGCAGAGAAACTCGCGATCGACACGGGGAGCAACAGCTTTCAGCTGTCGTGGTGGAACAAGGGCGCCGCTGGCCCGAGCGCGGTGAGTGTTCCCTTTGGTTATGTGCGAGGCTCAGCGACGTATTATCCGGCGAGCAGCACTGAAACATACGCAGCCGCACGCCAACGTCACGAGGCCGACCTAAAGACAAAGCTCGACACCGCACTCGGTGCGCTCACACCGCCTATGAGCTTGGCTCAGATCAAGCAATCCATTGTCGATGGTAACGTAAAGGGTCAAGTGTTCGTGCTGGGACAGGATGGGGCGATGAATTTGGTCGTACGCGGCGAGTTGCGCGATGCGACTTCCGGCATTTGGCTCAGTAGCAGCGACGCTTACAAGGCACGCGTGGCACAAGAGCTTCCGAGAGTCGATCCGACCTACGGAGAGATTATGAGTGTGCTGTTGCCGGCAGACCTCAACAACTTCTTTACGACGATCATGACAGCCGATTCCTTCCTGGCCCTGCGCACCGACCCGATCCGATCGCTTTATGGTGAGTCCGCTCTCTCGAACGCGGCTCTGCTCGACACGCTTGTCAAGGAGCTCGGAGTGACGGCGATTGTGGGCGTTCCTCAGGAAATGCCGACGGGATACATTCTCGCTAAGATCCAGTAATTCTGTCGCGGGACAGAACGGTTTAACGTGACCGATCCGCGACGCCGTTGCTGATTGGTCACGTTAGCGCGCCGCGCCCGTGTAGAATCCCTCGTAATTGCGTCGCCCCAAACCAACCACAAAAGACGGAATGCCCAAGCATGCACGATAGGAAGCTCGCGCAACCAGACAACACGGCGGAGCGGGTAGCCTTGTGGCGCGCGCTGCACGTTCAGGTCGACGCACCACCACACGTGTTCGTCGATGAAGTCGGGCTCAGGCTAATCGCTCCGGATGAGAGTTGGCGCAACCGACCCGATATGAGTCCATTCACGCGGCCCTTTCGCGCCTCTATCGTGGGTCGGGCGCGCTTCATCGAGGATCTGGTCGAGGAACAAGTTGCTGTTGGCGTAGGCCAGTACGTCATTCTCGGAGCTGGCCTGGACACTTTCGCCCAGCGTCGCCCCGAGTTGGCGTCCCACCTAGTTTTGTTCGAAATCGATCAACCTGGTCCGCAGGCATGGAAGCGCCAGCGCCTGATTGAGCTCGGTCTCGGTGTTCCGGAGTTCCTAAGGTTTGTGCCCGTCGATTTCGAAGCGGGAGATTCGTGGTGGGAGCAGCTGCTGGCGATGGGCTTTAGCTCCGACAAGCCAGCCGTGGTGTCCTCGACAGGCGTGAGTATGTACCTCACCAGAGAGGCCATCTCAGCGATGCTTCGCCAGCTCGCGAAGCTGGCTCCGGGCTCCAAGCTCGCCATGTCATTCATGCTTCCCATCGAGCTTGCGGATCCTGAGTTTCGTCCCGGAATTGAGCGGGCCGCAGCCGGAGCTCGGGCGAATGGCACGCCCTTCATCAGCTTCTTCACTCCAACCGAAATGCTGACGCTAGCTCGCGACGCCGGCTTCAGACAAGTCTAGCATGTGTCGGCAGCGACACTTGCCCAGCGCTATTTTGCCAGCAGAACCGACGGCCTTCGCCCCCCCAACAATTCAGAGGAACTGGTTGTCGCGACCACCTGAGATCGTCGCGAGAGGCGCCGAACACTTTGATTCTCATGCGCGAATCAGGGACTTGAGTGCAACGTCGAGAGGAACTGGAAGAACCAGGGTAGTGGAGGGTGCCGGTCCGCGCGTGTTCTCCGACCTGAACTTATGCTCCGGAGAACTGCCGCCTGCTGCGTATTCGCCGACCTGAACTCATGAGTGGCGCGAGAACCGGCTGGGGCCTGCGTATTCAACGACATGGCTCCACGATGCCCCACTCCGGGCGACACGGTTAAGGCATGCTGCCGCGAGAATCCTCCACAGCAACCGCGTTCTAGTATTGACTGTCGAGCATTGGCGCTCCAGCATCAACCATTGCGCTCAAATACCGATCCAACTTCCGCACGCCCCTACGCGCCTAAACGCACGGTGTCCTCGCATCCGCTAATCGCGGTGGTGTTGCTTGCAGGCGTTTCCCTCGTCGCCGGCATTGCTTGCAGCAACGCAAGTCACGCGCCGTCACTGACACGTCGAGATGCGGGCAAAGACTTTGACGTTGCAACTCCGTGCCACGCCGGCATGGAGGGCTGTCCATGCCCGAACCAGGGCGAGCAATATGCATGCGGCACCATCAATCGCTCCGATGGTGACTACGTTACTTGCTCCGAGGGTCTGTCCACCTGCGCGAATGGCACTTGGGGTCCGTGTATTGGTGACCGAGTCGTCGAGCGCTCCGTTCAAAGCCTAACGCTGAAACGCGGATCGGGCCTGCGTTGGATGGGTCAGCCCTCCGCATGCACCAACGTGTGTGACCCATTCTGTAGCGTTGTCTCCTCGGAAACGACGGATGCCGCCGACGCGGGTGGCATTACGGCAACCTCAGATGGTGGGCTCACCTTGGTAGGGGGCACCGGCACCGGCGGCAACGGCAAGCTCTGCACTGGGCTGCAGTGCAATATTGCGGCCTGTAGCGGCAACCCCGCGACTACGAAGCTGGAAGGCCGCGTTTACGATCCGGCGGGGAAGGTTCCGCTCTACAACGCGTCCGTCTATATCCCGGTCGATCCCGACCTCTCGAAGCTACCCGCATTTTCCGATGCTTGGACCACGGGCGTCACTTGCGATCGCTGTTCGGATACGACGGTGCGCGCCGTTGCGGTTGCGCAAACCTCGACGACTGGCGCTTTTACTCTCGAGGGGATTCCCTCTGGTACCAACGTTCCGTTGGTGATTCAGATGGGTAAATGGCGGCGTACGATTTTGCTCAAGACCATCACCGCCTGCCAAACCAACTCGGTTACGAACAATTGCACGGCAACGGATCAGTCGTTGTGCGAGGCGCGGCTTCCGCGCAACCGCTTTGACGGCTACAACTCCGCCAACGGCGGCTACTCCTACGTGAGTGCAACCGGCGCCAACGGCAAGGCTGATCTGCCCAAGATCGCAATGATCAGCGGCTCCGCCGACCCGTTCCAATGCATGCTGCTCAAGGCCGGCATCGATCCAAATGAATTTGGCAGTTACGATGTGTATCCGGAACGTCGGATCCA
>JBLNFG010001289.1:0-16519 GCA_050263495.1 Myxococcales bacterium
ACGATCGCAGCGATCTCTGGATCGACCAATGCTTGGGTCAACTCGCGCGTCCGACGTTCGTCCGACCCCGCGAGGAAACCGCGACGGGCAAACAAATCAGGGGCAAACGTTACGCGATAGCGCTCTGCCAACCACCCAAGTCCCCGCAGCACGAGGCAGCGATCGAAGGGCCCGCTCGGCGCAACAACATGCACGCGGGCCCCCGGTCTGAGGGGTGGAGGGAGGATCGTCATGGCAGCGTCGCTCTATGGAGCACCGAAACGCACCAGAGTGTCCAGCGGCTGTCGCTCCTTCGGTGGTGCAACGTCAGCGGGATAGCCAAGCGGGGTCATCGCCACCGGTACGGAGCTTTCTGGTAATTTCAGCAGATTGCGCACCTGTCTGGTGTCAAAGGCTGCAACCCAGCAAGTGCCAAGCCCCTGCGCCGTGGCGGCCAAAATCAGATGATCGAACGCAATCGTCGCATCGACGATGCCGTAGTTGCTTCCGTCGCGATGCGTCCACGCGCGGTCCAGCTGCGCCACCATCACGATAACGAGCGGCGCACCAACCAACCAGTCTCGCGAATAGCAGAGCCGCAACGGCTCCCGGTACTCGGCGGTGCGCAGTACGTAAGCTCGGAACGGCTGCCGATTACATGCGGTCGGCGCGAGCCGCATCGCTTCGAGCACCTGCTCCAACACTTCATCGGAAACGGGATCGGGTCGATAGGAACGACAGGAATAGCGTTTACGGACAAGCCCCAGAAAATCCATGCGCGCAGCGTAGCTTGGACCCCACGCACTGCGAACCCCCCACCGCGTCCGTCGTGCGAGCGGGACTGGTCGGCCGTTTTTCGATCGGCCTGCCAGGTAGGACTTCCATCGAGGCGTTTAGATGCCTCGATTCAGCGCGATCCGCGTACTAGAGTCCGCTCCAAATGTCCGATCGCTCCTTGCTTGCACGCTGGACCGACACGGCGGCTCGCGAAGGGCAGCCGCTGGTCAAAAAGCTTCGGGGATGGGCGGCGCGTTCGCGAGCACGCTATCGCTTACGGTTGGTTGGTGGTGATTTCGAGGATCGCTTAACTCAGCTGCGCGCCTACTATTCGGGAACTGGGAGGGACGGCTTTGGGCTGGATCTCGATTCGTACCAGGCGGCGGCGCCCCTATTTGGTTTCCTTCATCGTTCCTATTTCCGAACCGAGGTCCATGGAATCGAGCGTCTCCCCGAAGGGCGAGTCATTCTCGTCGCGAACCATTCCGGGCAGATTCCAATCGACGCGATGATCCTCGGCTGTGCCTTGTTCTTCGATGGCGCTCGCCCACGGGTGATTCGGGCGATGATCGATCGCTGGGCGGCTGCCCTGCCTTTCGTTTCCACGTTCTTCACCCGGGTTGGCTCCGTAGTTGGAGCGCCTGACAACGCACGTCGCCTGCTGGAGCTCGAGGAGGCGTTGCTAGTGTTTCCCGAGGGCGTCAAAGGGATCAGCAAACCGTTCGCGCAACGCTACCAGCTGCAAGATTTCGGCACAGGGTTTATGCGGATCGCACTTGAGACGGGCGCCCCCATCTTGCCGATAGCAGTGATCGGCGCAGAAGAGCAGTACATCAACGTTGGCAATCTCAACGCACTCGCGAAGCTGCTGCATCTACCCGCATGCCCGGTTATTCCGCAGCTAGCGCTACCCTTCGGACAACTGCCGCTTCCCACGAAGTATCGATTGTTCTTCGGCGAACCGCTTCGTTTTCGGGGAGGGCGCGACACGAGTGAGCTCGAGATCCTCGACAACGTTTTCGTCGTGCGTCAAGCGGTTCAACGCCTGCTCAGCGCCGGCCTCGAACAGCGCAAAGGGGTATTCGTCTAACCGTGGCAGCAAACACATTCCGATCCCTCACAGCGGTGACAACCGCCCTAGTGGCACTAGCTTGCGGCTCCAAGCCACAACGCCCAACCCTGCCGCCGCCGGAGTTCGAGCCGCCCGTGCTAACCGTTTGGGACGCCGGGCTACCCCAACCAACCCCGGTGCTCGAATCGGAGCCCCTGATGCCAGGCACAGCGGCTGCTCCAGAGGACGCGGTGCCCGTTCCCGTTCCCGAATCGACTGGCGAAGCCCCGACATCTATGCGGCTAGCTCCCGAAAGCTAAGCTAGCTGGCAGCGTCGCCGGTGCGAATCGATCGAACCAGAGCTAGAATCGCCAGCGCAGACTGGCTACCCACGTGTCACGACTAGGATTGTCTCACCAATGACCATCGTTTTGGAACAGGCGCAACGTGCTCGAGCCGCAGCACGAAGGCTAGCAAAACTCGAACGTGCCGAAAAAGACCGCGTGCTTTTCGCACTGGCAGACCGCCTACGCAAGAGCGTGGACCGCATTGCCCCGGCGAACGCCAAGGATATCGAAAAGGCTAAGGCGAGCGGCCTTAGCGCGGCCATGATCGATCGCCTAACGATGGGAGCCAAAGCCATCGAGTCCACAGCCGCAGGTGTTGAGTACATCGCGGGACTGGAAGATCCGGTGGGTTCGCGTCGCGAGATGGTTCGGCGTCCGAATGGTCTGTTGATCGGACGTCAGAGAATCCCGTTGGGCACGATCGGAATGATCTATGAATCCCGACCAAACGTCACGATCGATTCGGCCGCCCTGTGTCTGAAATCGGGCAACGCCGTTCTACTACGTGGCGGTAAGGAGGCGCTCGAGACGAACCGCATGTTGGGTGAGATCGTCGCGGAAACGCTGACCGAAGCAGGAGTTTCTCGCGACGCGGTTCAGATCGTTTCAGCGGAGTCCCGCGACAGTATTTCGGAGCTGATCAGCCTTTCCGGTTGGGTCGATCTGGTAATTCCCCGGGGAGGTGAGGGCCTGATCCGGTATGTGACCGAGCACGCGCGGGTGCCGGTAATCCAGCATTTCAAGGGTGTCTGTCACCTGTTTCTCGATTTCGGATGCGACACGGAAATGGCGATTCGGCTCGCGATGAACGGCAAGACACAGCGCCCCGGCGTGTGCAATGCGCTCGAGTGTCTGCTCGTGCACGCTGGGGCCGCTCCAACGGTACTACCTGCGGTTGCGAAGGCGTTGCTGGAGGCAGGGGTTGAGTTGCGGGGTTGCCGGACGACTTGCAAGCTGGTGCCCGCGGCCAAACCCGCCACCGATGCGGACTGGGGCATGGAATTTCTGGACAAAATACTCGCGATCCGAGTAGTCGACGATATCGATCAAGCGCTGGAACATGTTGCCCGTTATGGCTCCAATCACACTGAAGCCATTTGCACCTCCAACTACGATCATGCCAACCGTTGGGTGAGGGAAGTGGACGCCAGCTGCGTCACCGTGAATGCCTCGACGCGGTTCAATGACGGCGGACAGTTGGGCTTGGGTGCGGAGATCGGGATTTCGACGAGTAAGTTACATGCCTACGGTCCCATGGGGCTCGAGAGCCTCACCAGCGAGAAGTGGGTGGTGTTTGGTGAAGGACAGGTACGACAAGGATGACCCTCTTAGGAAAACCGAAGACGCAGAAGCCTCGCCCCAAGCCCAGACCCGAAAAGCGCAACCCGACCAAATCGGAGCGTCGAATGCCGGCGCGCGCGACACCTTCGGAAGAATCGAAACGGATCGCGCTCCTGGTCGCCGCGGCTGGGCTCGACAAGAAGGCAACAGGTGTCGACATCCTAGATGTGACCGGAAAAGTCGACTACGCCGATTTTCTGGTGCTCATGACGGGTCAGAACGACCGGCACGTATCAGCGATTGCCCATGCCGTGGACGAGGCACTCAAGAAGGGTGGTGTCCACTCCGTGTCCGTGGAGGGTCTGCCCGCCGCACGTTGGGTGCTCATCGATTTCGTCGACGTCGTGGTGCACGTGTTCTTGGAAGAGACTCGAGCGCTCTACGACTTGGACGGCCTTTGGCTGGATGCGCGCCGCATTCCCGTCGCGGAGAATGGTGGGTCTCCTAAGCCGCTCCCGAAAAAGTGAAGATCTCGATCCTCGCCGTTGGGAAAATGCGGGATGCGGCGGCGCGCGCGTGGGCCGATGAATACCTGGGTCGTGTTCGGCGCTGGGTACGTTGTGAAGAACTCGAGCTGCGAGACGACGTCGAACTGGAGCGGCGGTGGCCCAAGGACGATTGGGTAGTGGCACTCGAGGTTGATGGCGAGCAGATCTCCAGTAGCGTATTCTCAGAACGGTTGGAGCGCTGGGGGAGCCAGGGCAAGGGCTCGATTAGCTTTGTGATCGGCGGGGCGGAAGGGATTCCCAAGCGCCTGTCACAATTGGCGCAAGCGCGAATCAGCCTTTCGAGGATGACGCTTCCACATCGCATGGCGCGCGTGCTGCTGCTCGAGCAGATCTATCGAGGACTCTCGATTCTGCGCCGCGAGCCCTACGCCAGGGAGTAGAGAGATGGGGCTCTACTTCTGGATCGCCGTGCTCGTTGCGTCGGGCTCACGTCGGCGGCCGAAGATCCAAGCCACGATGATGGAGAGTCCGTAAAGCAGGCAGAGCGGGATCGCCAGAATCAACTGACTCACGATGTCTGGGGGAGTAACAATCGCGGCGATCACGAACGCGACCACAATGAAATAGCGTGAGAAGCGGATCAAATGCCGGTGGTTGATGATTCCCGCGACGCTCAGGAATAGCGCCAATACTGGCAACTCAAAGGCCAACCCAAATGCGATGAGCATTTGGGCAACCGAGTTGATGTATTGCTCGATCATGATCGTCGGCGTAACGCTGAGATCCGAGCCAGAGACTCCGCCGCTCAAACCAAGCAGGTAGCGATAGGCAATCGGCATGGCGATACGCCAGCCAAAGTAGACGCCACCAGCGAACAACCCCGAAGAGCAGAGTACGAATGGCAATGCCAACCGGCGTTCACGCGAGTAGAGCCCCGGCGCGACGAATGCCCACAGTTGGTAGAACGCCACGGGCAGCGCGAAAACACACCCGCCAAGAACGGACAGCTTGAGGTAAGCGAAGAAGAGATCCGCGGGACCGGGAAAGTGCAGAAACGGGTGCTTGCCTAGGCCTACCGCAACCCATGCGTTGGCGTAGGGACGCGTGAGCCAAGCCAAAATGGCTTCGCGGTAGGTCCAAGCAACGCCGACACCTACGGCGATGGCGAGAATCGAACGAACGAGCCTCGATCGCAGCTCGTTCAAGTGGTCCCAAAAGGACATTTCCTTGCCGGCTGGCGGCTCACTCATCGGCGCCACCGGGTTTGCGGCTAGAATTGTCTGCGCTGTGCGGCTCGTCGGAGCGAACCGGGTCGGGGTTGGGCGGATCGAGTGCGTCGCTTCCTTCAGTTGCGGAAGGGGAGGTGGCGCCAGCGGCTTCAACTGACCCGGGTGAACCTATAACGTCTGCGCGTTGTTGCTCCGCTCGAGCCAGCGCCCCTTCATCGATCAGATCTTCTGGAACGGCACCGTACGAATCTGGACCTTCGACTGGGCGCTCACGACTGACGTCGATCGGGACCAAGTTGCCCGGATTCTCAAGGCTATCGTGGCTCGCGTAGGGATCGGGCGCGGGGTTCGACCCGAGCAGGTCCGAGCCATGCAGGAAAGAGCGCGGATCACCGCGCAGCAATGAGCGCACCTCAGCGAGACCGCCGGAAAACCCCTCTTGGCGCAAAAGATCGTCGATTCCGGTTTGTGCGCGAACCTCTGTCGTCATGCGACGAACCTTGTGAATCCAAAGGCCAACCGTTCGCAGCATACCCGGAAGTCGTTCGGGCCCCAGCACGACCAGCGCGACGACCAGAATCAACACCAGCTCTGTAAACGAAATGCCGAACACGTTCGACTGGACCCTAGCCCGTTGGCCAAAGCGCGGCAACGGGGATTCACTGCGAAGCAGAAAGCGACCCACCCTTGGCGGCCAAGCATCGCAGAGCACGGCGTCAAATTAGCGCTTGGCGCGTTTCTTGGCTTCCTCGAGTTCGCGCCTCACGGCTTTCGCACCAAGCACGTACCCGAATGCCATGCCGAAGAACAAGATGATTGGGATGTACACCACGTGACCAATTGTCATCACAACGCTGCGTCCTTGGTCTCGCTCCGCTGTTCGCTCAGTCGCTTCTCGACTTCGCCAAGCCTCGCAAGAAGGCGAGACTGACTGCGAAACGTAAGATAGATGAACCCAATAGCTAGCAGCCAGAACAAACCGTAGGCTGCAATCACCATCGCTGACGCGTTGACCTGCTCCGACTCCGAGCCAGACACAGCGACGAACTGCTCGGCTCGACCGGACGGGTTGCCTTCTGGTGCGGCATCGCCTGGCGAAGCCGCAGCCACGATGAATCGGTTAGGAAGATGCATACTGCTTATTCCTCGAGGAGATCGGCTGCTTGGTGTTCAAGCGTACTCACTTCATGCTCGAGCACGGCCTTGCGGACTCGCAGCCAGAGCAAGGTCGCGGCAAGGAAGGTCATGGCGACGAACCCTATCAGTAGAGCGGTGCGCATTTCCGGTGCGATACCACCACCGCCCTGAGTGATGACCGTAGGATGATTGCCGCCCCATTTGCGAACGCTGAGATGAATGATCGGAAGATTCACGGTGCCGAGGACACCATAGGCGCACAAGAATCGACGCTCCGAGTCACCTTCGCCGACAAACCCGCGCAATAGCACGATGCTCGAATAGATGAGCACGCTGAGCAAAAGTGTCGTGAGGCGCGGATCCCAAGTCCAGTACACGCCCCAAGCCTTTTTTGCCCAGAGGGGGCCACTTGTCATCACGATCAGACCAAAGAAGACCGCACACTCCGCGCCGGCTTTCGCCCATGCATCGCGCAGCTCCGTAGCCCGCAACAGGTACATGGCACTGCCGATCATGCAGGCAACGCCAGAGAGGTACATCGCGTAGGCAGCTGGAACGTGAAAGTAGAAGATCTTCTGTGCGAAGCCACCGGCCGCCAACTGGGCTGCGGGCGCGTGAAAGAAGGTCGCCCAAAGTAGGGCACCCAACGAACACGCCGCGAGAATGCAAAGCCCTACGAATACGTTGCGCGATCCCTTCACGATGGCATCACCGTATCGCGGGCCGTTGCCGCACACAAGAAGCGAGTTCGGTTCAGCCGATGCTCTTCCCAGCATCTGGGGGCGACAGCCACTGGTTCACGGTGCGTTCGACTTCACCGGGCTCCAGCTCCGCGTGGTCGCGCAGAATCGACTTTGCACGCGCGGTGTCCCCCGTACGCACGAGGGCATGCGCGTACGACGAGGCGATCTCGGGCACGTCGGGCGCAGCCCGAAAAGCGCGCTCGAGCCAATGAAGACCACGGCGGGGAGCATCGAGCGCCACGTCGAGCAAGTGCCCGAGATTATGCGCATGGCCTGGATGGGATGGGTGCAAATGGCAGGCACGGCGCTGCGCTTTCGCTGCTGCCCGATAGTGACCCAGAACCGTAAGCGCGAGGCCGAGCAAACCGTAGGCCTCATCGTCTTCGGTCTCCCGCACGACAGAGCGCGCCAGCGCGGCGGCTTTGAACGGCTCCGATTCGACGAGCTGGCGCGCCAAGTGCAACCGCGCAAATCGGCTGACGTCCGATCCGACGGGAGCACATCGTACGAGTCGGCTCAGCATTGGGACCAAATCTCGAGCGCCTAGTCCCCGCTCCAGAGCGAAGCTCACGTCAGCAAACAAGTGCTCGACGGTGCGGCTCGCCATGACTAGACCTTGCGCAAACTGACGCGGGGCATGGCTTTACCATGGCAGAACCAGCCCCAAAGTCACGGCCGACTGGAGCGCGCGGGCTCAGCAGAAACGACCTTGCCCGCAATCGTAGAGCCGCTAATTGCCGACTGGGCCAGAGCCCCGTCTTCGAAGGCGACCCGAACGAAGCTGTGGGTGCGGCGAATGCTGATCCGGGTAGCCTCCGTTCGACGCACTCCGGCTTGGTCGAGGAGCTTCAGGAAATCTTCGGCCTGGGCACCATCGCTCCGGCCCACATTCACGAACAGCTCGGCTGCGTCGTCCGCCCGATTGCCTGGGTCCACGCGATTGTCTGAGTCCACCCGATTGCCCGCGTTCGAGGCCTCGGGGCTGCTTGCGAGATCGATGGGCGAACTCTTCTGCTCGTCGTCCGGAACTTGGCTGACTGTGTAGCCGAACTCGAAGTCCTCGTCGCGATACGTGTGATTGGCCCCGCCGCTGTAGGGGCCAGCCGAGCTCGGAGACGATGCGCGGTCCGGACGACGTTCTGAGCGAGCGTCATCTCGCGGACGAGCATCATCTCGCGGACGAGCATCATCTCGCGGACGAGCATTGCGCGGCTCGGAATTTCTGCGCTCGCCCCTGTCATTGCGACGGTCACGGGGTGGCCGTGCGGGCTCATTGCGACCTTCTCGTCGCTCGCGCGGTTTCTCGGTCTCGGTGCGTTGGGCGACAGCAGCGGGCAGTGCTTCTGCGAGGGTCGGCTCGGGTTTAGCCGCCGCCACTCGCGGCGCGGGCTCCTGAATCACCACCTTTGCCCGTCGCGCGTCGCCCGCCTCGCGCACCAGATCCGGTCGCGCTCCGAGGTGATCGCGAAGTAGTCCGGCCACGATACGTTCTGCGCCTTCGTGCGTTAGCAGTCGCCGCGCCAGCGAGAGATCATCGGGATGGATGCGCCGATTCTCATACGCCTGGACGAACACCTCGACTACGTCGAGCTCTTGACGCGTCTTTAGCTCCCCAGCACTCGGGAGCTGTTTCTCGATCGGGAAGATCTTGTACACGAGCCGCAGCATGTAGAGATTGCCGATGTCGCTGGGCTCAATCAGCGAAATCGCGGTGCCAGTCCGTCCGGCGCGGCCTGTGCGACCCGTCCGATGGACATACGACTCAGGGGACTCGGGCAGATCGTAGTTGATGACGTGCGTCAGGTGCGAGATGTCGATCCCACGGGAAGCCACATCCGTACAAACGAGGAAGCGCAAATCGCCGCGGCGCGTGGCCGCCATCACACTTTCGCGCTCATTCTGGGCCAGATCCGCATTCAACCAATCCGCCGCATAGCCAAGCTGGTCGAGCGCGGCAGCAACGCGCTTGGTTTCGTCACGCGTATTGCAGAAGACAATGGCACTCTCGGGATTCTCGACTTCGATCACCTGGGCAAATGCCTTCAGCTTGTCGCCAGGAGTCATGTACACCAAGTGCTGGATATCCAATGCACCGATCTGATCACCGCTCAATGTCAGGAAAAGCGGATCCTTCAGCTTCGTTTCAGCGAGGCGTTGGATGTCAGGAGGCAGTGTCGCGCTAAAGAGCAGCGTCTGATGCGGGTTCGGCAAGTACCCGAGGATCTCGTTGATTTGGGGCAAAAACCCCATGCTCAACATCTCGTCACTCTCGTCCAGAATGAACACGCGGAGCGACTTCGGATCGAGTGATCCACGCCGCAGGTGGTCGAGTACGCGTCCGGGCGTGCCCGACAGCACCTGAGCGCCCGCACTCAACTGCTCGATTTGGCGGCCCATGGGTGCACCACCGTACACGGCGGCGGTACGGATTCCGCGGTAACGCCCCAAGGCCTCGATCTCTCGATTCACTTGCAGCGCAAGTTCGCGCGTGGGGCACAGAGTGAGCACCTGCACGGCGGCTAGGCTCCGTTGAACGAGTGCATCCACGACGGGCAAGCCGAACGCGGCCGTTTTGCCGGTACCCGTACGCGCCTGAACCACCAAGTCTCGCCCGCGCGAAGCCGGTTCGAACACTTCACGCTGCACCGGCGTCGGGTGCGTATAGCCGAGTTCGTCGATAGCCTGCCGAAGCTCGCGCGAGAGCGGCAGTACGTCGAAAGTCGGCGGGGAGGGATTGAGGTCGGTGAGATCTTCTGAGGTCATCGAAAGGTGCGGCGCAACTTCGGTCACCCCCGCCGTTGGGGCAAAAAGTGTGCAGCTCGTCCCGGTACCGTTGGCACAGGGTGTTAGCGGCTGCTCGGTGGATGAGAAGCGATGGTTTGTTCGACTACGAGTACCTGACGCCGGCTCGGCGCCAGATCGACCGACTCATAACGGACGGCGTGTTCTTCCGCGTACCGTAGTCGATCGATTGCGGAGAGTGCATGGCGAGCCCATACGTCGTCGCCGCACGCCTTGCTAAGATTGCCGCGTGCCTGCCACTCTGGAAGCAAGGCTTGCCGAAAACGGGCAAGGCTCGCGCGCTCACCGAGTGGCTCCTCGGCAGCGGCTGCTCTCGCCCGACGCAAAGCGGAAATCAGACTGCTAATGCCACTCTTGCAGTCGGGTGACGTGTCGGCTTTAGGGGACCAGAACCCCTGGTACATTACCTGTGTTCCGCAGACTAGAATGAACGCCGACATAATGGCCGAGTACAGCGCAATTCCAAGCCGGCGTCCGCGTCGCCTTGCGCGGTCCAAAGCCGATTCCGACAGCATCGACCATCGCACTACTCCCGGTTCCAGGGGTACGTCAATGCCCGTCGGAAGAGCGCAGAGTCGGTCGCCCGTCCTGTGGCCGAGAAACCCCGCAATCGCGCCAGCGTTGGCGAGCACGCTCGTCGATTTCGTAGACGGGACCCACATTTCACCGGACAGCAACCAGCAGGCGAGTGCTAGCTAATGACGCAATCCGTGACGACCCAAAGCTCGATTGGCCGAACCACCGTGTCCAGCGCCGCCTCATCGCTCGACGTCTTCCGCTCTGCGACGCGCCTCGTTCCGACCGATCCCAAGGTGATAGAGCACCTCTTGGCGGTGCAGGGCGTCATTGGTGATGATCTGGAGTGGCTCGAACAGGCCCTGTCCGAGGCCTGCGAGGAAGGGGTGCGACCCGCCACTCACGCTGCCAATCATTTGGTAGCGCGCGGTGGTAAGCGCGTCCGTCCCTTGGTCACGCTGTTATCGGCCGCGTGCTTCGGCAAAATTCCGACAAAAGCGCGCACGCTAGCGTTGGTAGCAGAGCTCATTCATTCGGCGACGCTGCTGCACGACGACGTGGCAGACGAGGGCACCGAGCGGCGGGGCGTGCGTGCGGCCCGTATGCAGTACGGTAATGCGGTGAGCGTGTTGGCGGGCGATTTGTTGCTCGTGCACGCATTGCAGCGAACCATGGCAGAGGCCCACGAGGCCCTGGCAGATTTGCTGGAAACCATGCGACTGTTGGTCGACGGCGAGGTCGTTCAACTGCGCGGGCGCACGGAGCTCGACGTTACTGAAGCGACCTATCACCGCGTGCTTCAGGGTAAGACGGCCTCTCTTTTTGCCTGGTCGGCGCGAGCAGGGGCGAGGTCCGCCGGCGCCAGCGTTGATGACGTGGCTCGGCTGGGACAGTTCGGAGAACAGCTAGGGATGGCGTTTCAGCTCGTCGACGACATTCTCGATTACGAGGGTGCCGCGTCAGGCAAGAGCAGTCTGACCGACCTGCGAGAAGGAAAGATGACGCTACCGCTCGTACTCGCGGTGCGCGCGCAACCAGAACTCTTGCAGGCAGTGCGGAGAATCCACGCGGGTGATCTCGAACCTATCCCGTATTTGGGTCGTCGCGTCGTCGCTTCGGGTGCCTGCGGCGCGGTACGCGAGCAAGCAACGCGCGTAACCGAGCTCGCCATCGCGACGCTTTCACCTATTCCATCGACCCGCGCCAAGGAACTCTTGGTCAGCGTCGCAAGCGAATTGGCGACGCGCATCAGCTAGCCCGACGAGCGACTCATTCTCCCACCCAGAGCTGTTCGCGAGACGCGACGCGAACGGCCAACGACTACGAGTCGGGCTCCTCGACCAAGAGCCCGACGCAGCATTTGCCCGCGTGTTCAGTGGGCAATCGGTGGGCGCGAGTGCCGGGCGGCTGAGGTCGGCGGCTTGGACTCGGGCTTCTCGACGAAGAGCGCGACGAGTTCGCGTTCCACGGCGGCCGCAATCTCGCGCTCGACGCCCGTGATACCTCCCGCCAGACGTTCCACGTTGTTCTGGTAAACGAATAGACGCGCGGACGACTGCGTTCCATTCTCGGTCTGCAGAGCATCGATCAACACCGCGGTTCTGGGATCGACGCCATCTACGACCGCTTCCACGCCCGGCACGTCTGCAAGATAGACCTCTCCGGGACGCAGATACGCCCGATGCTCGGGTGAAAGCGTCTGTAGCGCCCGATCCACCGACAACCGGAAGGTGTCGCGCGAAAGACTCCATGGCGCGGTCGGAAACTCCAGATCGAGCTCGCGCGCCTTCAGGAAACACTCCGTGGCACCGACCACGTCGCCCCGTTCGTCGCGAATCAAGCCCAGGTAGTAGTGGGCGTCCGGATTGCCGCTGGTCGCCTGAATCGACGACTCGATGAGTTCCGCCGCGCGCTGGATCTCGCCGATCTCGAAGAAGGCGCGCCCGACCAGAAAGGTGTGGGAAGGGTTTTCGAACGGACCTTTGGGGAACCGTCGGCAGACTTCCTTTGCCATCTCGAGGTCGCCCTTCCCAAGGTGCGCGTCGAAGCACAGCAACAGAGCGTCTACCGTCTCGTCGTCATTCTCGGCAAGGTCGAGCGCCTGCTCACAGAGCGCCAGGGCGTCGTCGAATTCACCCATCGGATGAATGCACACCTCGGCCGCGTTGAGCATCGCTTCCAGATAGGTGTCATCCAATGCAATCGCCTGCCGGTAGTGCTCGACGGCGTCCTCGAAGTCACCTTGAAGTGCCGCGACGTAGCCGAGCAGGTTGTAGGCTTCGGGAGACTGATTGTCGATCTCGAGGGCGCGCCGCGCCGACTGCTCCGCGCCCTGCGGATCCCCGCGTTGCACGAGATCCCACCCTCTATCCAAATGAGCCGAAAACTGGTCCATGGCTTCGGTCCTTACTGCGCTGTGTCGCCCGAATCGTCAAGGGTCGCGCCCAGCTTACCAGCATCGTTTCGCGACCGCAGGTAAAAGACCCGACGACGCCCGGGGAAATTTGTCTGTCGGCACAGATTGTTCGCGTAGAAACGGACTTGACACAATGAACCTGCGCCCACAGGCGCCGCTCTGCCGCCAGCGAGGCACTCGGCGGACACTACTCGTGAATGCTGACCCAACTTCCGAGCCTACCCCGCGCAGACCAGACTCCATGCCAGCCTTCGGGAAGCGCCGGTTCAGATCTGAAGAACACGGCCTTTGCGTCTAGGGGGGCTAAGTTGATGCAACCGTGACTCATCTGGACGCCATAGTTGCGGTGCCAGAACGCACCGTGGATCGCGTACGATTTGTGGAAGTACATCACGAACGGGACGTCCTCGATGCTGTAGGGAAGGTCGCCCGCAGCCGTACCGTCCCCGTCCATGGTGGTCGTCAAGTGCTTCTCTCGAAGCCGCCACATTCCGACCGGGGTTGCGTGATCCTTTTCCTTGATTTTGGAGCTCTTGCCTGTGGACACGAGCGTCGCATAAATGGGTGTGTTTCCCTCGAACACGATCAAGGTTTGGCGCGATAGGTTGACGTCAATCCACCGCTCGTTCGGGCCAAGCTCTTTGGGCGCCTCTCCAGGAACCGTGACGCGGATCTGTTCCTGCTTGATCCATTTGCCATCAGCCATCTCGCGGTAAGTCGATTTGCCGATCTCTACGCTGCGCTCAGTAAGTTGAATGGCCTGAAATCGCGCGACGCTTCCGGCGTTGCGTACTTGCAATTTTTCCGGATCAATCTCGTAGGTGTTGGCCTTTTCACGTCCGCCGTAGACCCAACCCACCGGCAAGTGCCAATCGCTGCCAAGCTCGACGCCCTTGAAATCAGAAGGCGTGGCTTGACCCATGCGGTCCGCGGGGGCAACCAGTCCCTTAGTGGTCTTGTACCAAGTGCGACCGCTCCAATGAAACGTGCGATCGACAGCCACGTAGAAGCCCTTCACCATACGCAAGGCGAGGATTCCGTCGGACTCCTTTTGCAGATCACTCAAGCGAATCTCGTGCAATCGATCTTCGATGCCGTCCTGCTGCCACCAGGGCCTGTCATCGGGCATGCCGCTGTTTTCCGGGTTTGCTGTGGTTTGTGGCGGCGCGGCAACGACGCCATTCGAAGTAGTGGGAGCGGGGCTCGGCGTGGGAGTTGCTGCCGAAGATGCCGCGACGGTAGACGTCGAACCGGCTCCGCCAGCCTGTACCGCAGCGTCAGTCGCGGCCGGCTTGTCTTCTTTACGCAGGTAGGGCTCATACTCGAGCATCTGCGCGCGCGTCGGAATTGAACGGTAGAGTGGCGTGCCATTCTTGCCGTTGCGGGCATACGTGTACGGGAGCACGTTCTCGAGTGACGGCGGCTTGAGCGTGAACCTGACGCGGGGATCCTTCTCGTCGAGGGTTCCCGTCGCCGTGCAAACGTAGCCGGTCGGCACCACCTCTATCCATCCTGAGGCGCACTTGTCGCTCGGTTTTAGGCTGCCTTGTACGGCGATTTTGGCTCCGCTCTGCGCATACCCGAGCTTGTTCGAACGATCCGCAGACGGCTCCGAATAGATCGCAATTGAAGGCTGCAAGACCGTCAACCACGGACCAGGGTGCGGTGCCGTGACGGCTGCGGCGGGAGCACCGGCAATGCCAACGGCACTCGTTGTCGCGGGCACATTCGCTTGGGCCGTTGGCGTGCCCTGTCCCACACCACCGGTTCCCGCCGAGACAACGACGACACGACGTTCGGGTTGCTCGCCTTCTGGCACAGCTCGATCGCAACGCGAGCAGCCGAGGAGGGCTAGCACACCGAGGAACGGGACCCGGATCGGTTCCGTTCGAACTCGCAGTTGGATCATTGGGCACTCCTCGCTGACAGAACCACGGCGCGGAGCGGGCAGGCTAGTCGAAGACCGTACGACATCAGCATTCAAGCGGTTTATTAGCCCCGCTCAGCCGCAAAGGCCAATCTTCGTATAACACCAAGTCCGCATACCGCGACAGTGGGCCCGCTCGCGCCTCAAAGTCGGCGCTCATGTCGTGCATCTCAGATTTGTCGCGACGGCCTGAAGCTGCGAAAGCTAGGGGGTGTCCCGGGTTTCTGTTCGTTGCGAGCCGCCAAAAACCCGAGCGAACCGAGGTGAAAAGGTCCACGCAGTGGGGCTTTTGGGCGAGGTCAACGGTGCCCAGCGGAGCTGGGCATGCGCCGAATACGCAGTCCAGCAAGCTGGACGAAGTACACTAAGAGCCACGGTCCTCGCTCTGCGAGGAGCGCCGGCAGGCGCAGTGAAGGTGGCAAGTGTTTTGCTGCCCGCCACCGCACTCGCTCTGCGAGTGCTTGCTCCTCCCAAATTCGTGCTCGTAGCCGAGCTACTGCGCGCGAATGGGAGGAGCGGCGGCTTTGCCCGTCAGTTTGCGTCACTTCCCCCTGCCACGCGCAGTGAGCATAGCGAACGACCCAAAGTGGAATCGTGCGCTATGTGCAGGATTCCACGCAGGGCCACGGTGACCAGCGAAGCTGGGCAAGCGCCGCAGGCGGCCAGTGCACATGGTTTTGGGGGAAAGCCGACCGGGCGTCGCGCGCAGCGCGTCCGGGCGGATGGGGGCATCATCACTACTTTGAGGAGCGCAGCGACGAGCCCGCGCGCTGCAGCCGGAGGATCTTGGCTGCGCAGCAGACTGGACCAAAAGGTTCTGCTGCACCGCCCACTGAAGGTGGCGGGCGTGCTCACCAAGCAAGCAGCTGTTCGGAATTGAGGGTCGCCGAACGGGCTCGACGACGCTATGGTCCCAACGTGTCCTTGGGCACCGATATCGTGCAGACCTCGCGCCAGCGATTGCGGCGTTGGTGGCCGTGGCTCGTCCTCTCGGCCATCCTGCACCTTCCCCTTACGCCGCTCGGGCCACTTTTCGGCCTGCTCTCGTTGCTGATGCATCTGGAATCCAACGTTCCCGACGAGCCGGTTGAAGAATTCACGGCGATTCCAGTCGAACTCTTGGCAGGTCAGGCGCCAACACCCGAGGCTGCGCCGGGGCCAGCGCAGGCACCGGCCGCTAACGAGGTCGTGATTGCGCCGCCCAAACCAAAACCGCCGAAGAAGCCCAAGCTTGCACCGATTGACGCTGGGCTGCCGGACGCTTCACTCGATGCTTCGGTGGACGCAGCCGTCGACGCAGGGGTTGCCGACGCCGCCGTTAATGCCGATGCCAGCCTCGACGCTGGGCAGCTACCAACCGACGCTGGCGCGCCAATTCCCGGTGACGCGGGTGCAGGGGACGCCGGAGCGAAGCGGCCTGATCCCTTCGCCATTGCCGGCGAACTTGGCAAGTTTCAGAAGGGGAACGTAAACGTTCGGATCCATCTGTTCGTGGAACCGCTCAGAGCACATCCGGCAGGTCCCGTGATTGCTGATTTGCTGTCGCGCGAACCCCAGTGGGAACAGTTCTTGGGCCCGAGCGGGCTCGATCCGCTCCAGGCGTTCACGAAAATCGTCATCATGGGTCCACAGCTCGTCGACTCCTCGCAAGTTGGGATCTTCCTCGAGTACGAGGGTGAACCTTCGGCCATGCGAAAAGCCGTGGACGCTTTAGTTCAGCGGAGCGAAGGAGCACGCTGGGAGACGAAGAACAAGAAGCCCGTCGCGCATGTGCAAGCTGCAGGAGGCGAGCGCGTCATTATTCT
>JBLNFG010001290.1:0-6687 GCA_050263495.1 Myxococcales bacterium
TGCGGCGGTCGAGCGCACGACGCGTTGGGCAGAACGATGTCTAGCGGCCAAGGATCCTGAGCAGGCGCTCTTTGGCATTGTTCAAGGCGGCACGGACGTGCAGCTGCGGTTAAAGCACGCAGCAGAGCTCGCGCGGTTACCCTTCGACGGGCTGGCCCTCGGTGGCTTCAGCGTTGGAGAGGCGAATGAGTCGATGCACGAAGCACTCGCCGAGATCGTTCCGGCTGTCGATCCGGCGCGACCGCGCTACCTTATGGGCGTTGGGACGCCGAACGACTTGGTCCGAGCAGTGCGCAGCGGGATTGACATGTTCGACTGCGTGATGCCGACGAGGAATGCCCGAAATGGTCAGGCATTCGTGCGTTCTGGTCGCGTCGTAATAAAACACTCCAAATACAAGGAAGATCCCCTGCCGGTCGAACCGGGGTGCTCTTGCTTCACGTGCGCGAGCGGGTTTTCTCGCAGTTACTTGAGGCACCTATTCATGGCTAGGGAAATACTCTGTCATCGACTATTGTCGATTCACAACCTCCACTTCTACGGGGCGTTGATGCGCGAGATGCGAGATCGTATCGACAGCGGGAGTTTTTCCGACTTTGCGAAGCAGTGGCTTGCCACTCCCGACTTGCCTGCGTCGGATTAGCAAATGGCTCAAACCCCGCGGCTCAACCCCGCGGTCCCACCGTCCACGGCAGCGCTCCCAGTCGGACTAGCAGGCACGCTGGTCCCGTTGTCCGGTCAACGCAACTGGGGTCGCGCGTTCCGAACTATGGCCGAGCGCTCCAGGCTTGGGATTTTAAGGCCAGTTCGCGCCGTCTGAAGATTGCTGGCGCGGAGTCTAGGCCCGTGGAGTAATCTGGGGCGCGATGAGTCAGGAGAAAAGACCGCTCGGCAGGATACTTTTGGAGCAGCGAGCGGTGTCAGCCGAGCAGTTGGAGAAAGCCCTCGCTGACAAAAGCACGTCGGGGCGTCTTGCTTCTCGGCTAACAGAGCAAGGCATCCTGCGTGAGGTCGAAGCGCTCAAAGCGCTAAGCGAGCAGTTCGGTGTGCCGGGGATCGATCTTGGTCAAATCTGTTTGCGTCTCGAAGACCTCGACCTTCTGCCGCGGGAAATCGCGGAGCAACACCATATTCTTCCGGTGTTAGTTCGCGACGATCAGATGTTCGTGGCGGTTGCCAACCCGCGCGAGACGAAGGTGCTCGAGGAGTTGGAGTTCGTTACGGGAAAGAAGGTCTACCCGTATATCGCGCTCGACGGCGTGTTGCGGCGAGTGATTCAAACCGCGTACGGACGCAAGGCGAGGGGAGAGGTCTATTACGTAGCTCCACGCTGTCCGGCAGAGGTGCTGGAACGGCTCGGCATCAATCCCGACGGGACGTTTAGGGACACAGAACAGTTGGGTGCCGGATTTGAGCAGCAGAACCAGCCCGCTTCGGACCAAGAGCTCCGAACGCCTGCGGAGGGTGAGTCGAAGCGTCCGATAGTATCGCAACGCCCTGGAAGTATCCCTGACGAGCCGATTCCACGAGGAACTCCAGCATTGGTCGTTGGTGACGCTGTCCGACTGAGTGCAAGTGACGACATTGAGGAAGATGACTTTGGTCAGCTCTCGCGCGACCTCAGCATTGTCTCGGAATTGCCAGGTACAGCGGTCACAGATACGACGGCGGGCCGGAAGGTGCTGGTCGTCGACGATGATCTCGACATCCGGCGAATGGTGGTGAGGCTACTGCGAACAAGGGGCCTCACCGTACTCGAGGCTGACCGGGGCTTGCTCGCGCTGAGGCTTGTCAAAGAGCACAACCCTCACCTGATTGTTCTCGACGCGATGCTGCCGGAGGTGCACGGCTTTGAGATCGCCAAGCGCATTAAGCACAGCAAGCGCTATGGACGGACGCCGATCATCATGGTCAGCGCGGTCTACAGAGGGTGGCGTTTCGCCGAGGACCTCAAGCAGAGCTGCGGGGTCGATCGTTTCCTCGAGAAACCATTTCGGATTGAGGAGCTCTTGCGCTCGGTTGATGAATGCCTGCTCGGGCGCGCCGAGGATACAGAGCAGGAAATCAGGAGCGAGCGGGTGGCCGAAGCCGAGACGGCATTACACATGGGGGTTGACGCATACCGGGCCGGGCGGCTCGAGGAGGCCATTGCGCATCTAAAACGTGGTATATCGATTGACCCATTAGCCTATCGGCTTCACTTCCATCTCGGACTGTTGTACGGAAAGTGCGGTCAGGTTTTCGAGGCAATCAGTGAGTTGGAGGCCGCGATGGACCTGAATTCCAAGCACTTTGCGGCTTCGAAGAACCTAGCTATTCTTTATCAGAAGGCCGGGTTCCGAAATAAGGCGGCCGAAACCTGGGAGCGAGCGCTTCGACTGGCTCCCGATGACGAAACCCGCAGAACAATTAAGGACCACTTACTGAACCTATTGTGAAGGTCGCTTTGGTCTGCGAGGATTGAACCGCGGTTCCCCAAGTTGGAGCGTCGGCGTTTGCGACGGAATGAAGTTTCTCTGCCCTAGCTGCAAGGCGAAGTACCAAATCGCCGACGAGAAGGTCGTTGGTCGAACGGTCAAGATGAAATGCCGGCAATGCGGCCATTTCATCGAGATCAATGAGGCCGTGACAGGTAACGTCGGGCATTCCGAAGGTCCACCGCCCAAGGTGCTCGACTTGGGCGTAGCTCCATCGCAAGCCGATAAGCCCGCGGATAAACGCGAGAGCAACAAGACGAATCTGAATCGGCCTGAAGCTCGCGTACCCGACCTAACTAGCGAGCCAGCGAGGCCCGCCGACGCGGGCGCAAGCGCACGCGCCCCCACCAAGCCCACTCGCGGCCCCGCACCTGCCGAGAACGTACGCAAGCCTTCGACTAAGCTGAATTCGCCTGCAGCACGTTCTCCACTTCCGGTCCGTCCTGAACGAACGCGAACCCCAGGCGTGAACGTGCCCCGTCCAACTAACGCGGCGCGCTCGACTACAGGTCAGGCGGGCATCACCACGACGCCAGCCCCGCGCAAGCCAGCAAAGGCCGTCATCAACGACGCGCCGGAGGCAGAAAGCAAGTCCGGGGAGCAGCCCGAAACGTCCGGAGCTTCTTCGTCCCCTCCCACAGCGCTTCCCGGTGGCGGCAGGACGTCAGGGCGAAAGGGAGATACGGGCGTGACCTCGGCCACGCGTCTACCTGGCGTCCCAGAATCCGTGGCGACGTCTCTTAGCGCAGCGGCGCCCAAGACGGTTGCTGGTCTACCCAAAGATGCTCTTGCAGGGGCCTTCGCCAAGGCGGTAAGCGAAGTCCCGGAGAGGGCACAGCTCTCAGAGCACCCGCTTGCCGGTGACGAGTGGTACATCGGAATCAACGATGTCCCGATCGGTCCGATTCGCCTTGCGGAGATCCGTGATCGGGCGGCAAAGGGAGAGGTCAATCAGGATTGCCTGGTGTGGCGCGACGGATTCGAGGATTGGAAGCCACTCTCCGTCTTTCCCGAGCTCGTTGCCGTCGTTGAAGAAGGAATGGCAAGCCTGCGCAGCCAAGTGTCGGCTTCCGCGGCTGCGGAAGTGCCAAGACATGAGCCGCCGGCAGCTGTTTTGCTGGCGCGCGTCCACCCGGAATCAGCGCTTCAGTCGGCGGCTGCCGCGGTGCAGGCAGCGCCAGTCATATTGGATGAAGAGGCGCTCGCTGCGGCGGGGTTACCCAAGCAACGCATTCCGTTGACGGCTTGGCTGGCCGTGGCAGCTGCACTCGTCTTCGGCGTCACGCTTGGCCTGGTGTTTATTCCGAACGAGCCACCAAAACAGGTGATCAAGTACATTGAGGTTCCCGCCTCGGCAAAGCAGGCGGGGCCAACTGACAACGGCGCGGCGAGTCCCAAGGGAGAGGGCACACCGAGTAATGAACAGCCTGTTGTCGCGCAGAAGCAGAACGGCGCTGGGGCTCGAAAGGTGAGCGGCGCAAGCGCTGAGAGTCCAGCGGCTGCACCTTCGTCAAGCGAGTTGACGCAGGGGTTGAAGGGGTTGCAGGGGCTCCAAGCTGGCGGCCCGCGTTCGGCACCCGCGTCGGAAGTTGGAGCGCAGTCGGGTGCGCGCCAGCAGTTAGACTCAGCGACTCTCAGCCGCACGGTGAGCCGCTACACCGCGAGCGTCAAACGCAGTTGCTGGCAACCCGCGCTCGACGCGAGAGCCCCTGATGCGGCAACGAGCGCTCGGATCTCCGCCAACATCGTAGTGGCGCCGAGCGGCAAGGTGCAGAATGTAACGGTCTCTCCCGATCCAAAGGGATACCGCGGACTCTCCAGCTGCATTCAGGCACGGGTTCGCAATTGGGAATTCCCCCCTGCGGGAGGTCCAACCGAGTTCAACGTGCCGTTCGTATTTGCGGCGCAGTAAGAGCCACCCGCTGCGGAGGAACTTTGCTCTAGGGGAGAGACGACAGGCCGTTGTTCAGGGGTCCAGCGAATGCCAAATAAGGCACATCGAGTGAGTTTCCTCACCCGATGTGGTCCAGGTGTTCCGTAAGCCGGGTTCTGTAATCGTCGTTGATCGCTCAACGGCGACTGGCACTCATTCCTCTGGCGCTGACGTTACCGCCAGCTCTCAAGCAGCCTACCCAGGGGCTCGGGCGGGCAACCCTATGACGCCCCTCTACATGGCCTTGCTCCGGACGGGGTTTACCGTGCCGCGATCGTTACCGATCGCGCGGTGGGCTCTTACCCCACCGTTTCACCCTTACCCAACTGAAACTCGGTCGGGCGGTCTGATTTCTGTGGCACTTTCCTCAAGGTTTTCCTCACCGGGCGTTACCCGGCGTCCTGCCCTGCGGAGCCCGGACTTTCCTCCGACGGCCAGAGCCGTCGGCGAGTACCTGGCACGCCTGGACGAGCTCACCGTAGCACGGATGCATTCGTGCGCTGCAGCGAATCCCTACGCAGCTACCTCGCCGTTGACGTCAACCACCTCGCGTCCCGAGGCCTCCGAGAGCTCCACAATGCGGTGCTTCAGCTTGCGTCTCGCGCGAGACTCCAATTGGCGCGCCCGCTCCCGTGAAACGCCCAGTCGCCGACCAATTTCTGCGAGTGAGAGTTCGTCTTCGGCGTCGGCCATGAGACGGTGCTCGACGATATATCGCTCGCGCTGGTCCAAGGTCAGAATTGCGGCCTGAACAACTTCTCGCGCGTTGAGCGAGCTTTGACCGGAAGAGATAGTCGACTCCTGATCGTCGTTCGGAGCGGCGAGCGTTTCGACCACAGTCGTCACCGCGTCATCGAAGACTTTGGCGTCCAACGAGAGATCGCGCGCCTCAAGCCGTCTTACCATTGCCTGGATTTGCTCGCGCGGCAGGTTGAATCGCTCCGCCAGCAACTCATCGGCTTGTTCGCCTTCACCAACGAGATTCGTGATGCGAACGCGTTCCCTCCGAAGTTTGAAGAACATCTTCGAGCGCAGCGCGCCCGAACCGACTCCAACCAGGCTCCAGGAACGAATCACGTAGTTCAAAATGTACGCCCGGATCCAATACGCCGCGTATGTCACGAAGCGATTGCCGCGGTCGGGATCGAATTTGGTCAATGCGTGTACGATTCCGAAGTTGCCTTCAGCGATCAACTCGGCGAGAGGCAAGCCATACCGGCGGTACTTAAGGGCAATCGCCACGGCGTAGCGGAGGTGAGCGCGAACGAGTTCTTCCTTTGCCTTGTCGTCGCCAGAATCACGCCAGCGCATACAAAGCGCTGTTTCTTGCGCCCGATCCAACTTCGGATACTGTTGGACGGACGTCATGTACCGGGACAATGCGGAATCAAGTTCTGCCGCCATGATGGGTCTACGCCTTTCGAGAATCTCCAAAACCCTGCCTGCCCCCTCGCGTTCAAACTCGCGGGGTGGTGCACGCACAATCCCTACAAGCCAAACGTTTGAGCAGGTCACCCGTTGCTACGCGTCACTCGGGGGCGTGGTTTCTCGGGCAGCACAAAGGCGGACGCAAAATTTCCGAAGTGGGGTCGCGGCCACGCGAATCCGCAAGGCCGTTCGCGTCAGCAACCAACTAGTTGGCGGCTTCCGGCCTCGACTAGCGCGGGTTGCTCTCCCACAACCCGCCTCATTACGCCTGCGTCCCGCGGTCAACGGATGTTCGGACACGTAGGCCGATTTTCTTTTTGGTCGGGGCGGCGCAACTACGACGCTTCGCGGATCACGACAGCATCGCGACTAGCACCGCGCACGCGACGCTAAAAGCTAGGCGGCGCAACTACGACGCCTTCGCGGATCACGACAGCATCGCGACTAGCACCGCGCACGCGAGGCTAAAAGCTACGAGTCGCCGCTCGAATCAAACTTGGAAGGACGATCCGCACCCGCATGAGCCCGAAATATTGGGGTTTCCGAATTTGAACCCGGATCCGTGCGAGGTCTCCACGAAGTCAACTTCCGTCCCATCCAGGTACTGATAGCTCAAGGGATCGACATAAAGCGGAATGCCGTGCGACTCAAAGCGTTCGTCCATTTCGGTGGGCGATTCCTCAAAGTACAGGTCGTACTGAAACCCGGCACATCCGCCACCTATGACGCGAAGGCGTAACCCTTGTCCTGCGAGGCTTTCGGCTGCGGCAATTTCCTTAACCTTGTCAGCTGCCACCGGGGTAAGTGAGATCATATCTGTTCGTTCTCCAATAGCATCAAACCGGAGCG
>JBLNFG010001291.1:0-9051 GCA_050263495.1 Myxococcales bacterium
GGTCACCGGGTTCGGACGCGTCGATGGCGTAGTCGTCGGAATTGTTGCCAATCAGCCGGCAGTCTCCGCCGGCGCGCTTGACATCGACGCCTCGGACAAAGCAGCCAGGTTCATTCGCTTCTGCAACTGCTTTAACATCCCATTGGTCAACCTGGTAGATGTGCCTGGGTTCATGCCCGGGGTGCAGCAAGAACGCGGCGGCATCATCCGGCATGGCGCAAAGATGCTGTTCGCCTACGCGGCAGCCACGGTGCCAAAGATCACGATCATCTTGCGCAAGGCATACGGTGGCGCGTACCTCGCAATGTGCTCCAAGGACATGGGGGCCGACTTCGTTTGGGCCTGGCCTACAGCGGAAATCGCCGTCATGGGAGCCGAAGGGGCCGTACGTATCCTTTACAAGAAGGAGCTGGCGGAGGCCGCCGATCCGAAGGCGCTCGAAGCGCAACTCGTCGAACGCTATCGGGCTCAGTTCGCTTCACCGTATAACGCTGCAGGTCACTCGATGATCACGGACGTGATCGATCCTGCGCGCACCCGAACGACGCTGTCCTTGGCTTTGCGCGGTCTACTCGGCAAGCGAGACATTCGTCCGCCGAAGAAGCACGGGAACATTCCGCTATGAGTTCTGCTCTCGTTTGGATTTGCGCGCCTAAAGCGGCTTCGTCGGAGTTCGGTATCGACTGGTCGGTGCTGTGGATTGTGCTTGCAGGTGTCACGGTGTTGATGCTCGTGATCCGCATGGTCGGCGTGATGAGCGCGAAGCTCATCACCGCGGCTGAAGCCAAGCCCGTGGTTCGTGAAGCGCTGCCAACCAAGCCAGCTCCGTCAGTCGAGAACGACTCGGCAATCACGCCTGAACTGATCGCCGTCCTCACGGCTGCAGCCACGGCCATGTTGAGAGCACCGGTGCGTATCGACGCAATCTCTGTCGGCAAAATGGCCGCACAACGGGGCTGGTCCCAAGAAGGTCGGCGCGAAATCTATCTGTCTCATCGCATTCGCTAGGGGTTCGTGCAGGGTCGTCAATGTCTGAGCTCGAACCAACCAGCCGAGAAAACCTGCGGCAGATCGCCGCGCTGCCATGGTGCAATGCTGGGTACAGCGAACCGCGTGCCCGAAGCAAAGAGACGATGGCATAGAAGCTAACGATGTTGGATTTACTCTGCGGCACCTGAGCCGCTTCAATCGATGCACTTGA
The DNA here is from genome assembly GCA_050263495.1 of Myxococcales bacterium. GTDB lineage: Bacteria > Myxococcota_A > Polyangia > Polyangiales > Polyangiaceae > FEN-1139. The sequence continues at coordinate 1,202 of JBLNFG010001291.1, forward strand.
AGAGGTGCCGAACCACCTGCCGTCAAAGCCTCGGTCTAGACGAGACTCACGCTATCCGGTTGGGGTAAGGCCGTCAGAATTACTAGGTATCGCTGATATGAAAACGCTTCGCATTACGGTGGATGGACGAGCCTACGATGTTACCGTCGAGGAGCTAGCGGACGACGGAGCCATCGGCTCAATTCCTGCTAAGGTGCCGGTTGCCGCAGCTACCCCGACGCGCCCTGCCGCTCCCCAAGTGGCGACCGCGGCGCCAGCGCCGTCGAGCAAGCCTCCGTCGCAGTGGCCCACCCCTGCATCCGCAGCCGGAAAGGACGTGGTCAGTCAGGTCTCCGGGATGATCGTGGAAGTCAACGTCGCAGTGGGCGAGAAAGTGGCGGAAGGTCACCGCCTGGTGACCATCGAAGCAATGAAGATGAACACGTACGTGTTGGCTTCCTTTGCGGGCACTGTCAGCGAGATCCTGGCGGTCAAGGGCAAGAGTGTACTGGCTGGAGACGTACTGGTTCGGTTGAGCTAGTGACGAAGGGGACGGTTCAACGATGACGTGGCAAGAAGCGACTCTGTTTGCATTGAAGGTCTACGCCATTGCGGCCGTCGTCTCGATGTTCGCCGCGGCCGTACTCCACTTCAGTTTTAAGGCACTGAGCAAGCTCTCGAAGGAGTAGCCCATGAAATACGATTGGCTTGAGCTGTTCGGTGGCATTGCGACGCTCGCCGACTCTTATCAACGTAACCCTGCCGTATTCTGGGCGCGGATCGGCATGATCCTGCTCGCCTTCTTGCTCGTCTACCTGGGCAAGAAGGGTACGCTCGAGCCGCTGCTGATGATCCCGATGGGCCTCGGCATGGCCGCTGTCAACGCTGGCGTGCTCTTCCTCGATCCCGTCACAGCGGGCTTTGTTGCCAACGGGCAAGCCTTGCCTGAAGGTGTGCGTTCGCACGGGACACTGTTCGTTGCGCCACTCGTCAGCGAAACGAACTCGCTGATGAACATCATGCAGATCGACTTCTTGCAGCCGATCTACACGTTGATGTTCTCGAACGGTCTGATCGCTTGCCTGGTGTTCATGGGCATTGGCGTGCTTTTGGACGTGGGCTTCGTGCTAGCTCGGCCCTACACGTCGATGTTCTTGGCGATCGCCGGCGAACTCGGGACGGTGGCAACCTTTCCGATTGCGATAGCAATGGGCTTGAAGCCCGGTGAAGCCGCATCGATTGCGATGGTTGGTGGCGCGGACGGGCCAATGGTCCTCTTTACGTCGCTAATGCTCGCTAAGGACTTGTTCGTCCCAATCACGGTGGTGGCGTATCTGTATTTGGGGCTGACCTATGGCGGCTACCCGTACCTCATCAAGTTCTTGGTGCCGAAGAAGTTGCTCGCGCTGCCATGCAAGCCGGTCAAACCCTTGCGTATCACGTCCGGTGAGAAGCTCGCTTTCGCCGTACTTGCGTGCACGGTCATGTGCCTACTGTTCCCAGTCGCAGCGCCACTGTTCCTGTCGCTGTTCCTTGGTGTAGCCGTGCGTGAGGCCGGGCTAACCTACTTCACTAATTTGGTAGAGAACGTCCTGCTCTACGGTTCGACGATGTTCCTCGGACTTCTGCTGGGGATCCTGTGCGAGGCAGGCACCATCCTCGATCCGAAGATCTTGAAGCTGCTCATCCTCGGTATCTTAGCGCTGCTCTTGTCCGGAATTGGCGGCATCATTGGCGGGTACATCATGTATTTTGCCACTGGCGGCAAGTACAACCCTGCCGTTGGCATCGGTGCAGTGTCTTGCGTCCCAACCACCGCCAAGGTCGCTCAGAAGTGTGTCACCGAGGCAAACCCGCAGGTCATCGTGCTCCCGGAGGCACTTGGCGCCAACATCTGCGGCGTGATTACGACGGCCGTTCTGACCGGTGTCTACGTAACGTTGTTGCGGAACATCGGACAGTAATGCGCGCGCTGCAGATAACACACTGGCTCGTTGGTGGTGCAATCGCGATTTTCGGGGCCCTCGCCTTTCGGCTGGGCCCGCAGTTCCTAACCGGGTATTCGCTCGTCTCTTGTCAGCTGACTGGGTTACTTGGTGTGGCCCTCGGGTTCTTCATCGTGATGCGCGGAGTGAATCGCGCAGCCCAGGCGCGGCCGCCGCTCGAGGGTGAGCAAGCGGTGCGACGTATCCCCGGCTTGCGCCGACCGAGAACCCGCACCGAGTAGAGTCGCCTAGACCACACCGCGCAGCTGAAGTAACCGCAGGCCACAGTTGCCGCCGTGTAATGGGCAAGGTCCGACGAACGTGGAACCTTGGCCGTGCCTAGTCTGGCAGCAATATACGGCCTGCGGCGTGTGTAGTGGACAACTACCCAGGTGGCGGGTTCCAGTCTCAGCAGCCTTCGAACACGTAGCTGCCGCTCGATGGAGTAGACACGTTCAGGTCGCGGAGCACAATGCTCAGCCCTGGGTAGGCGGTGCAGCCCGCTTTGAAATCCGCGGCACGGTACTCAATCACATACACCCGATTGCCGTATGCCTGCTGATAGTCACCGCACTCATCCCAACGATTGCATTCCTCAGCCACGGCGAAGTCGGTTCCCATCGCGGTGACTTCTCCCAACAGCTCGGTCGAGTTCTTCTGGGCGACGGCCAACCCACTCTCGTGGGCCACGTCTGAGAGAATTCGCATCATCGCGACGTTCTGAGACTGGCTTAGGACGCCTCCCGAACGGCTGTAGCTGTCGAGGTTGTCGACTTCGATAGCGTCGAAGCCGTCCTTCGCACATTGTTTGATCCATCCCCCGACGATGGTGCCCAATGCTTTGCGCTTATCTGCGGTACTGGTATCGAGCAGGTACTCACCCCAGTCTTCGTCGACCACGAAAGCGCCAGATGCGTTGCGCAGTAGGAGCTCCGGGTGTTGCTCTTTCCAGAAACTCTCTTCGTCTGGCTGCGATTGGAAACCATTCACGTAACAGATATTGTAGAGCCCGGTCGCGGGCTGACTCTTACGGTCACGGCTGACGATCTTGACGCCAACCGGTGGTGTATACGCACCACCGATCTGATAATCAAAGGGAGCGTTTGCTTCAGGCAAACGTCGCGTAGGCGTCGCTGTAGAGACTGTTGCACCACCCTGCGCCGAACCGGTTGCCTGCGTTGTGCCTCCCGCGGTTGCGCCACCGACCGAGTTTGGTGCGCCACCACGTTGGGTACTAGCTGTTGCTTTCGCAGTACTGCCGCCGCGCGCAAAAGAGCTCGGACCGCTGCCGCCACGTTCCGTAATCGAGCTAGGCGCATCGCCACCGCGCGCGCTAGCCGCGTCTGAAGAGCTGCCACCACGTGGCACGGAAGAGTCTGCCGTCGCGGTATTGCCGCCGTTCATCACGCTCGAGGTGTTGCCCACCTTCGGCGCCGAACCTGCAGTACCAGCGCCTCCAGCAACAGGAGCCGTCGCGTCGACACGATCGGTACGAGGAGCCGTGCGCGTCGCCCCACCGCTTCCAACGGCGGAGCTTACGCTCCCGCCTGCGGCGCTTTTCGAATACGCGACGACGCCCCCAGTACTCGACGGGTCGGAACTCGTGTTGCTGTCACGTTCGGAGCCACTTTGGGGATCTAGAGCCCCGGTACATGCTGCGCAGGTGGACAGCAACAGGGTCAAGCGGCCTATCTCGAGGTTCATGAGCTGCTCCTTGGTTATCGCCGGGGTCACCGAATCAACCGAGTACGTGCAACGCGCTGGGTCTGGTCATCACGAAATCGTATGCACCCTCTCCGGAGCGCTGTTCTTGCGGAGGTCGCGCCGCTCTGAATGCTGCGGCTGGGAGAATACCCGCCGTCGTGTTACGTCCAGTCCATGCCGCAGTGGTTCAAGAGCACACGACAGAGGGCTGCCAGTGGCCGGCTTCTCAGCTCGTGTTGGATCTTGACGGCGAGTCTGGCCTGGGCCAAGGCAACACCCGTCGATGGGCGACTCTCGCTGGAGTGGTCCGCACCGAGCGGATGTCCTACTTCCGAGCAGGTACGCGCCGACCTTCACAGCTTACTTGTTCGTTCGCGTCGCGAGTCTCCTGAGCCGATCGCCGTTACCGTAACGATTAGTCCATCCCATCCGCGCGCGTACCGGTTGATTCTAATCTCGAATGGGAACGCGAGGGAACTCCAGAGCGATTCCTGCACACAGCTTGCTCAAGCTGCCGCGTTGATGATGGCATTGATGTTGGATCCCGGACTCGAGCTCAAGGCAGATCCCGATGCAGCAACCATCAAAGCCTCCGAGCCAATCACCACCCCGCTGCCAATCACACGGGCAGCAACCAACGCTCACGCCGCGCCCGCCGCACCGTCAATTCCGCCGCGGTCCCCCGGTCTTGTCGGTTCAATGGACGTCGCGGGGCGTGTTGAAGTCGGCGCATGGCCCACGTGGAACTATGGCGCCGTACTTGGCGTCGGGTTGGGTATCGCCAACTGGCGCTTCAGCACGCGCGTGGGGCTAGGCTCGACCGTGCGCCTCGATGCTGGCCAAGGCGCTCGACTGGAATTCGTGCCCATCACACTAGGGCTCGAGTCTGGCTACTCCTTTCCATTCCGAGCGTGGAGCATTGAGCCGAGGCTTGGCGTAGAGCTAGGCGTGAATCGCAGTCGCGCTTTCGAATTAGAGACCGCCAAACGAACAACGCTCTCGCTTGCGGCTATCGCCATGGCCCGCGTCAACCGTCGCATCGCCAACATGCAGATTTGGCTCGGAGTCGGCTCCGCTCTTCCGGTCTGGCGGCCACGCTGGATGGTTGGCGGGGTTGCGCTGCACGAATTGGGCATCGCCCTCAGGACTGAACTCGGTCTAGAAGGTTCCTTCTGACAGCGGATCGCCGTTTGGTGGCAGCTGGGCCGGCCTCGGCAAACCGGTGGCGTACGTAAATGATTCGCCAATAGAGGCCGATTTCGTCACGATCCAGCTGACTCGGATGCACTCACGAACACGATGCTGTCGCTCAGTCAGGCAATCGTACCCGCAACGGCGGGTGACGCAGACGCGTCCTGTGGCTCGTGCCGGGAGCGGAAGGCACTCGATCCGAAGTCAAGGCCGATGACCACCGACGCCACCCAGATTGATTTCGCACAGCTCTATGAGCAGCACTTCGATCTCGTATGGCGTGCACTGCGTCGCTATGGCGTGCCAGACGCGGAACTTCAAGACGCGCTGCAGGAAGTATTCTTGACGGTACATGACCGATTCTCGAGCTTCGAAGGGCGGTCGACGCTGCGCACCTGGATCTTCGGCATCGCGCGTCGCATCGCGCGAAACCATCGACCCGGTTCGCTACTTGAGATGACCGATCCTGCTCTGTTGGACCAGGTCTCGCCGATCGATGCTGGCGACGATCCCGCTTGCGATCAGCTGGAACACGCTCGCATCCTCCAGACCCTCTTGACGCAACTGACGCCCGAACGTCGAGAGATCGTGGTGCTCGTCGAATTGGAGCAACTGACTATCGCGGAAGCTGCCGAGATTCTAAATGAGAATGCAAACACCCTTCAGTCGCGATTGCGACTGGCGCGAAGCGATCTTGCTTCCGCATGGGGACGAACCGCGGCACAACAAGATTGGAGGCGGAAATGCGCGACGATGAACCGCGGCTAGAAGAGTTGTTCGCGGCCACGCGCCGCGTGGAACGTGCGCCGAATGCGTCTCGCGAAGAGTTGCGCCATGCCGTAGCCAAGCACCTCCGCACGACGGGTGTGCTCGCGACCTCCGCCACTCTGGCAAAAGGTGCATCGGCGGCCGGGACAGCGATCGGAGGTTCCGGTGTCAAAGCGTCGTCGTTGGTTGCGGGAATTTCCGCCAAACTCGCGGTCGGCATCGTTGCCACGGCGACCGCGTTTGGCGGCCTTGGGTATGTGCTCCACGTAAAAGTTTCGAGCAGCAAAAACTCGTCGTACCTCCAAAGCAGCCCAACAGCTCGCCCGCCGCTCTCAACGACGACAGCCCCGAATCCGCAAGACGGGGCTGAGACGCAACTCGTGTTCTCCACGCAAACGAATCACGCCGTGTCTGCAAAGGTCGATGGGGAGACGAATTACATAGCCCCTGCAGGCACCGATGCGGAGACGAATCACGTGGCGCCCGCGAGTGCCGACGGAGACGCGCATCGCGCCGCGTCTGTCAGTGCCGGTAAGGAGACGAATCGCGCCGCGTCTGTCAGTGCCGGTAAGGAGACGAATCACGCCGCGTCTGTCAGTGCCGACACGGACGTCACCGGTAGCACAAGCGTTGCTCGCTCAACGAATTCTCGAGCCCTCAGTACCGAGTCCAAGGGCCTCTCATCTCCCGCAAAAGCCCAGCGGGAGTCGCTAGCTGAAGAACTTGCGTTAGTCCGTGCGGCACAGAGCGAGATCAGCGCGCGCCATGCGGGCGAAGCGTTGACCCTGTTGCAGCGCTACTTCCGGAGTTTTCCTCGCGGCGCACTCGTTCCGGAAGCTCAGGTGGCTCGCATTCGCGCCCTTTGCCTCTCTGGGCGCCAAGCGCAGGCTGAAAGCGAGACGCTGCGCTTCCTACGTTCGAATCCCAATTCCCCATTGGCAGCACGGGTGCGAGGCGGTTGTGCGGCGCAGTAAGTCCATCGAACGCTCGCGACGGCTCGGATTCGCTCGGTATGTGCTTCAAGCGACCCTAATGCCACTCTGGTTTATTGGGCACGGTTGTAGTTACGATGTCGTTCTCGAACGAACGCGCGCCACGCAGGGCGGTCAGGCTGGCGCGTTGGGACTCTACGATCAGAGTGGCGGTGTCGAAGGTACGTCGAACATTGGAGGCGCATCGAACATTGGAGCCACGTCGAACATCGCCGGCGCGTCGAACATTCATCCCGCGCCCGCGCTGAGCCCTGGTATTTCTTGGCAATGGCAATTGACTGGAACGCTCGACACGGCGGTTGATGCCCGACTATTCGTGCTCGATCTATTTGACACACCCGCCGCCGCTCTCGAGCGTCTGAAGGCAAGCGGTGTGGTCTCGATCTGCCAATTCTCAGCCGGCACAAGCGAGCCCTGGCGTACGGATGTGGGAGTTTTGCCTGATTTTGTTTTGGGCAACGCAGCCGACGCCGAACCTGAAGAGACGTGGCTCGACATCACTGCACCGAGCGTGCATCAATTGATGCTTTCGCGACTCGACTTGGCCGTCAGCCGTGGTTGCGATGGAGTGCTGCCCGACTCCGTCGACGGCTATGGATCGAATACCGGGTTCCCGATTGGGAAACCGGAGAGTTTGGAATATCTTACGTTCCTGGCGGCGGAGTCGCGACGGCGCGGGCTCGTTGTTGGGCTCGCCAATTGTGCCGAAATGGTAGGCCAGGCTGAGTCGTTGTTCGACTTCGTCGTGACCACCAACTGTGTTACGTATCGCGAGTGCTCGAGCTTCGGAAGCTTCATCGAGCAGGGAAAGCCCGTTCTGCACGCCGAACTCGTGGGAGACAGTACCACCGGCGAGCAACGTCTCGACGGCATCTGCGCCGACACGACCCGGCGCGGGTTCTCTAGCATCGTCAAATCGGTAGGGCTGAGCGCGTGGCGGCTGGTCTGTCCCGAATGAGAGCACTCGCGTCCGCGCGTACTCCCGGCGAAAACATTCGCGTCCGCACATCGCCGTTGTCGCGTCGCCCAAACCAAAAAGACCGAGTGATTCGCAAGCAGCGACTCACCACCCCGATCGCACGCAGAGCTCAATCGAGGTCACAAAATGCGCTGTGCCTAGGGGCGACTTTCGTCACCGCTAGGCACTGGGCGCTGGCTGTCGGAATCGCGCTACTAGAGCGCCGGGTATGCGTTCGTCATTAGCTCCTGGAACTGCGAGGAGAACCATGCT
>JBLNFG010001292.1:0-4824 GCA_050263495.1 Myxococcales bacterium
GACCGTGGACAAGGGACTCTTGAGGTCGTGGGCCAGGTCGGCGGTGGAACGCGAGGTCTGGGTCAGACGGCCGTGCAGCCGGCTCGCCAGCTCGTCGAAATCGCGGGACAGATCCCCGATCTCGTCCTTGCGGTCCATGGCGAGGGACGCCGCCTTGCCGGAGGTCAGGTAGCGGTGGATGCTCCGCTGCATGCGCGACAGGGGGCGCACCACGTGCCAGGCCATCCACAGGCCCATGGCCGAAGCGACGAGGAGCAGGAGCAAGGTGAGCTGCAAGAGCTGGTACCGGAGATCATAGAGGGCACGCATCGTGCGGCGGGATGCGCGGGCCACGTAGATGGCCCCCTGTCCGTCGGGCGCCGGCACGGCCCGGTAGAAGACCAGCATCTTGGCCGAGGCCGGCTCGCGAAAAGCGTCGCGTGCGCTGCCTTGGAGGGCGGCGCGTACCTCGTCGCGCACCGGGATGCTCTACAACAGTGATGTTCGCGTCAACGCGGCCGGTGGTAACGACTTCTGGGAGAACGGCGTTGCGAATCCAGATCTACTCCTCTCAGATTTGATCGCTATCTTGCACCCGGAGCTTGCGCCCGGGCAGCGCCTGGATTGGTATCGACAGTTGCCGACCCTGAGGGCGCCATGAATCGACGCGGTCTACTCCCGCGATCGCACCCGCCAGCAGATGCGCGGCTCTGGGGCGTACTCGCAGCCCTCTGTCTCGTCAGCTTCGGTCTTGAGCTTTGCCTGGGTTCGGTGTTCATCGCGCCGGCACGGGTCTTCGGTATTCTGATCGGCGATACTGACGCCCCGGAAACTTGGCAGCAAATTGTCTTGTTGTTCCGGCTGCCACGCGCGATCACCGCCGCGCTCGCGGGCGGCTGCTTGGGAATGGCGGGGCTGCAAATGCAGGCGCTCTTTCGTAATCCACTTGCAGACCCTTCGGTGCTGGGTGTCAACTCTGGCGCTAGCCTGGGTGTCGCGTTGGTCGTTTTTGCCACCGGCGCGAGCACGCCGGGAAGAATCTTCGGCGCCTTGGGCGGATCTGGAATGGCTCAGATCGTTGCCGCAAGTGTCGGCGCAATCGCCGTCATGGTCTTGATATCTGCGGTGGCTCGTAAGGTCGAGAACAGCATTACCTTGCTCATTGTTGGGCTCATGCTGGGTTACCTCTCGAGCAGTATCGTTACGGTGCTGATGAGCCTTGCCATCGACCAGCAGCTTCAGCGCTACGTTAGTTGGACCTTTGGATCCTTCGCGGGGGTAACCTGGAATCAACTGCAGATCTTCGCGCCCGTGGGACTGTGTGCGCTGGGATACGGACTGTTGCAGGCCAAAACGATGAACGGCTTGTTGCTCGGCGAGAACTACGCTCGAAGCTTGGGCTTTGACGTCCGAAAAACGAGGACGATTCTGGCCATTATCGCGTCGGTATTGGCCGCCAGCGTGACCGTGTACTGCGGCCCGATCGGGTTTCTCGGAATTGCCGTGCCGCAGCTCGCTCGCTCACTCACGCGCACGACGGATCATCATGTATTAGCGCCCCTGGTTCTCCTCGTTGGTTCCACGCTTGCCATGCTGGCCGATCTGTTGGCACACCTACCGGGTACGGCACTCTCCTTGCCGCTCAACGCAATTACGGCTGCAATCGGCGCCCCCATCGTGCTCTCGGTCGTGCTGCGGCGCCGCCAGATGCTCGAGGTCGGCGCGTGAGCACCTTAGCACTCCGCGAGCTGGCGATCGGCTATCGAACGAGGCGGAAAACGGCAAAGGTCGTCGCAGAGGGACTCAATCTCGAGCTGCACCCAGGGGTACTCACATGCCTACTTGGGCCGAATGGTGCCGGCAAATCGACGCTCTTGCGCACCATCTGTGGACTTCAAGCGCCATTAGCCGGCGCCATTCGTCTGGGTAATCGTCCCCTTTCGAGCTTTCGTCCCGCAGAACTAGCTCGTCATTTCAGTCTCGTTCTCACGGAGCGAGTGCCCGTCGGCACGCTCGCAGTATGGTCCTTGGTTGCGATGGGCAGGTACCCTCATTCGGACTGGCTTGGCCGCCTCAGCGCGCATGATGAAGAGGTGGTGCAGGGTGCCATCCAAACACTGGGGATTGAATCGCTCGCGTATCGACCGATGTGCGATCTGTCGGACGGAGAACGGCAAAAGGTAATGATTGCCCGTGCGCTGGCGCAGGAGCCTGTCGTCATGATCCTCGATGAGGCAACGGCCTATCTCGATTTACCGCGTCGGATCGAGCTAATGCGTCTGTTGCAGGATCTCGCTCGACAGCGACGCTGCGCCGTCCTTTTGTCTTGCCACGATCTGGATCTGAGTCTGAGGAGCGCCGATCGCCTTTGGCTGCTGTCGAGCAAGGGGACGATCCGCGAAGGGGTGCCAGAAGATTTGGTATTAGCCGGCGAGATCAGTGCGACCTTCGCCGACGCAAGGATGACCTTCGATGCTTGGAGCGGCGCATTTATGCCGCCACGCGGCGATCGCGGTCGCATCGCGGTGCACGGAGATCCGCTCGCCGCGTTGTGGGTGCAGCGAGCCTTGGAGCGGCTCGGGTTTGCGGTGGTTTCTGAGCACGCCGAGTGGGAGGTCACCGTGCAGGGCAAAAGAGAAGAATTGCCCGAATGGCAGCTTCGGGGTGCTCATGAAGCTGCGGGGCGTAGTATTGAGTCGCTACTGAACGCACTCACTTAGCCGTGGTTCCTTCAGTAATAGGTGGTTGCGAATCCAAATGCCGGAATGAAGACCGTCGCCGAATCAACTTTGACGGGACCGGCTTCCGCCGCAATGGCGTAGGAGAGCTGAAGTTGGAAACCTAAGCTCCACCGCGGAGAGACCTGAAATTGGTACCCCACGCCGCCCGCAACCGTCAGTCCTGCCGCATCGTCGCCCCAGCTTGCATCCGAGAAGTGGGACGCGAGGACGCAGTAGCCTATCGAGCCTAGGAGGTTGAAACCCAGATTGCGCGCCGGATAGTACGTCACAAACGATTGGAGCTGACCCACCACGACGTTTTCCAGATGATTGGCGCTATCGAGTCGACCCTTGACCCTCGGGTTACCCATCAGATTCAGCGTGGCTCCACCACCCACCACGAGGCCTTCTGCGATGGAGCCCCCGGCGAGCAACTGGTACTGCACGCTTTGGTCGTAAGCTGACCAGTGACCTTGCCCTTTGAAACGGGTTGAGTACCACGCCGGCCCGAGTCCAAAGCTGAATCGGAAGAAGAAGCCATCTCTCTTACGTAGTGCCCCACCGTCGCGTCGGGATTGGAGCTCTGAGCTTGTTGGGCTTTTCGTCGCGGAACCTTGCGAGGCGTTCTGCGCGCCAGCATGCGACGCTGAAACGTCTGCGCCAGCATGCGACGACCAGGTGTCCGTGACACTCAAGGCAACGGCGTTGGTCGCGAAAGATAGCAAGCCAAGCGTGAGACTTAGACCTAGCAGTCGGTATGCAGGGGCATGCATGATCCCTCGTGCCCCCAATACCCGGTACATTCCCATTCCGCAAATCTTCCTGCCGAAGTCCACGCCGCAAGAAAGCTGGCGCGCGCGCCGACGATAACACAGGCTCTCGCCCGACTCCGATTTCTGGCCGAGGAAGAAGGGCGCGTTGGTTTTGGGGTTACACGCCGATCAACGGAAACGCCGTTGATTTGCAGGTCTTAGACCTGGTCCGACTCAATGGCCACGATACGTGTCAGCGAAGTGATGTTGGCCTTACCGTCACCAACCGTCCTAACTGGCGTCGTGAGTTCGGTTCAAGTGCTCCGAACGGCTGCATCGGGCTGATCGCCAGCTCACGAAGAGTGCTCACCGGCCGCACTTGGCCTACAGCGTTAGTCTCTTGGCAGTTTGATCTTGGCCAGACTTGGCAGAAGTAGGTGCCAATGATCTTCTGCCTTTCGGGTGTCAGGGATCAGTTATCAGGTCGGAGACGGCAGTGCGTTGAGTTGGGGGAAGACGAAGAGCTCGCGCAATGTGATCCCGGTCAGCACGACGCGGCGACCGAGATCGGTGATGTAGTATTTGTACCGACGCCCGATTCGCTTGATCGATTCCAGCAGTCTCTGGAAGCTGATACCTGATACCTGATACCTGATACCTGATACATACCTGATACCTGATAGCCAAGTGTTCCGGCTTCGCCGGCTTAGGGTAGTACTGCCATTGAAAAGAGTCGGGATCACGCTCAAGGCTCCTCCCCTCGCGAGGGTTCTGCCGTGAGACTCAGGGTTGGAGCTTCTGCGTCACTGTCTCAGCGGTCGTCCCAGCGCGCTTTGCGCATTTCGCGTGAGCGGGCGAGCTTTTTGAGCGCGAGTGTTTCGAACTGTTCGAGAAGCGTCCGTGGAATGCCTAGGTATGTGGTCAATTCTTCGAACGTAAACGGCCCCTGGCTCGCTAACTCCAGCGCGCAGGTCGAAGGTAGTGCATCCACAAGCTCCAGCAAGTCTTCCTTTGACCATTCATGGATTCGGGGTCTGTCTGCCAGCAATGAGTAGCGGCAGCTGCACTCCTGGCACTTGCCGGATCCAACCCAGGAGCATTCCGGTTCTTCGGGATAGCGAGTTAGCGAAATACGGACGGCTGGTAAAGACATGGCTCTTGCCCGCAATTGCGATGATTTAGCGAGAGCTTAGGGTAAATTGCGCCTCGCGCCAGTCCAATATGTTCAACACGTTAACGACTGTGAGCAGATATAGAGCGGAAACTTCGCTGTCGCTGTGCGCGAAACCCGCCCGACATATTACCCACGCTCCGCTCCGTAGCATTGTCTCCGCACTTGCGGTTGCATGGGACATACACCCCGAGAGAAAGCG
>JBLNFG010001293.1:0-4237 GCA_050263495.1 Myxococcales bacterium
CCGTCCGGTTCACGACGCGTACGCAGCAGAGCGAATTCCCTTCGGACGACGAGGTCGCTCTGTTCAACCGCGCCCGCTGCCGAGGCGAAGTCGCACTCGTCCGTGGGTACGTCGAGAGCGACCGCGTTGTGGTTCCAGTCTACGATCCCGGCGATCCCTCCCGCACGCTCGACACTTGGTATGAGGTGGCGTTTGCGCGCGATGTTAGCTCGTTGGAAGAGCTAATCGTCGAGTTGCGATTTGCGCTGGATTTGACGTCGCATTCGCACCGGTAAAATGCTCGTGTCTTCTGGGATGAGGGTGCCGGCAGACGCGGAGCACAGTGGGCTTGGTGCGGCTGCTCGAATTTCCGCAGCCTGCTCGGATGTCCACCCCGCAACTGCGCTCCCGGCCCGTGCACCTGAAGGTTGTTCGTACGCAGTTGGTGAGGTTCGGCCTCGTGCGTCTCGACCCCTCGAGCTGGGCGTGATATCTGGCCGGGCCCCGAGCGCGGCTCAAGCAAGTGCGTTGGCTCGCTCACTCGGGAGGTCTCGAGGAGCATGCTCCAATGATGAATCTGTTTCGACGCGGCGGCGGTGGTCAGTGGATCGTCGCAGCTGTAGCTTCGGTCATTATCGTGGTTTTCGTCGTTGAGTTCCGCACTGGTCGGGGCCCGGCGAAGTCTCCCATTGGGGAAGAGTGCGCGATCAAGGTTCAAGGGACCTGCACATCGCGCAAGGAGTTCCACGCCGCCTATGGCCTAATTGCCCACCAGGGCATCCCGGCGAAGCAGATCAAAGCGATGAAACTGCCGGAAATGGTGGTGGACGGTCTCGTTGAACGCGAGCTGCTCGTCGCGGAAGCTCAGAAGCTCGGTGTTGGCGTGGGCGATGACGATCTGGATGTGGAACTAACCCAGGGGCGCGCGCACGTGTCGCTGCCCGTCGCGGCAGCCGACGCGTTGGGTTTCCGGCTCGGGCTCTGTGTTCCCGATCCAATGACCTACACTTGCGCTGCGAACGCACCGCTCTTTCGTCTTCTGCCAGTCAAGCGGGCACAAGACAAAAAGTTCGATAGCAAAATCTACGAGCGCGTGATCCGAACCTATACCAATCGTGGTCCCAAGCAGTTCCGCGAGATGCAGGAACGAGAAATGACGGCCGCGAGAATGCGCGAGCTCGTACGCTCCCGCGTCCGCGTTGCCCGTGAGGAGGCTTGGCAGCTGTTCGAACGTCACGCGAGTACCGTGACGGCCAAGTACGTCGCCCTCGATCGAGATTGGTTTGCTCGCTATGCGATTGACCTCTCGCCGGCAAGTGTCGACGCCTGGGCTGCGCAGCACAAAGACCAAATTGAGGATGGGATCAAGCGGGACAAGGAACGCTTCTCCGCCGGATGCACTCTAGTCAGCGAAATCGCATTCCAGTTTGGTCCGGAAACGACCGATGCTGAGAAGGTGCAACTCCGAACCAAGGCAGACAACGCGCTGCAACGGATCCAAAAAGATCACGAATCTTTCGAGACGGTCGCTCGCCAAACTGGCGTTGGCGAAACGGCACTGGCTGGCGGCAGCCTCGGTTGCTTGAACGAGTCATACGGCACGGGTGCCAAGGAACTCATGGATGAGGCGGACAAGCTCAAGGATCACGAGGTGAGCCATGTCATCGAGTCGCCGCGAGGGTTCCACATTCTGCGTCGTGACGGTAAGCTTGCTGAGGCGGAGTTGGACGCGACCGTGCGACATGCGTCGGCACGCCGGCTCGCGCTGAGATTCCTGGCTGATGAAGCCATGCAGAAGTTTGCGACGCAGCTCGCGGAGAAGGTCAAGTCGGGCGTCGAGTTCGAGGTTGCGACCAACGCCCTTTCGGCTGAGCTTACAGCTCGAGGCGCAAAGGTGAAGGCAGGAGACAGTGCGGTTGCTGCCGCTTTGGTTGACCTGGCCAAACCCAAGGTCACGACGTCGATGCCGTTCAGTGCGGACGAAACCCCAGGGCCAGAGTTTCTGCCATTCTCCGGCATCGGGGCGAAGTTGTTTGCTCTGGAAAAGCCGGGTCAAGTACTGTCGGAGCCCGTTCCAACCCGGCAAGGGATTGCGGTCCTCAGCCTACTTGCCAAAAAAGAAGCTTCGCGTGAGGAATTCGAAAAGGAAGCTCCTCAGATTATGCAGCGATTGCAGGAACAGAAGGCGCGAGATGCCCTGGTCGAGTATGTGGCAGGTTTGCACAAGCAAGCTGCCGCGACGATCAAGGTGGATGACGACCTAAGGAATCTGAAGATCCGGGGTTCGGACGAGTGACCCCGGCTTGGTGCGCCTGCCCTGGCGCGTGGTCAACTAGAGAGGTGCCGCTTTGACTAGCCCGCGGGTAGAGCGCGCCGAACTTGAATCGGGCCTTCGCATCATTGCCATTGTTCTTCCGCACACGCGCACGACGGTGGTGGAGTTCGTGAGTGAGGCAGGCTCGCGTTACGATCCCTCCGAGCTGGGCGGTGTCAGCCACTTCTTGGAGCACATGCTGTATCGCGGCACTGGGAATTATCCGGGGCCGCACGAGTTAGCGCTCGCATTCGAGCGGCGTGGCGGCCTGCTCGAAGCGGCTACCTACATTGATCATGGTTCGGTGGCGCTCAGCATGCCCCCGGAGAGCGCACTGCCCTCGATACCGATTCTTTGCGAGGTGCTAAGGGCGCCATTGCTCCAAGGCATCGACGTGGAACGAGCGATCGTGCGCGAAGAGATTTTGGAGACGCTCGACGAGAACTCGCGCCTCGTGGATGCAAGTGATTTGGCACGCGGCCTCTGCTTTCCCTCGCACCCCTTAGGGGCTTCGATCACGGGCAGTCTGGATGCTTTGGAGCGCTTTGATCGGGAAGCACTGCTGGCCCACCACGATCGCCTCTATGTCGGATCGGGGGCTGTCGTTGCCGTAGCGGGAGCGGTTGATCCTAATCAGGTGTTCGATGCCTTTGCGGCGGGCATGCACGGATTGCAGCGCGGGACGCGCCCCACCGCGGCGCCCCCTGCCCAAACACGCGGACCGATCTACTCATTCGTACGTTATACGGACAGCCAGAGCCACTTGCGAGTCGTGTTTCGCGCCAGTGGCTATGGCGACCAGAGTGAACCCGCCATCGAGCTTCTCATGCGACTGCTCGATGACGGCATGAGCACGCGCCTCTATCACCGAATCTGCAACTCGCTCGGCCTCTGCTACGACGTGAGTGCGTATTACGAGGCTTGGACCGATGCGGGCGTCGTTGAAATTGCCGGCGACTGCGCTCACGAGCGGGTGGCTCGCCTGGGGCAGGAGATCCTAGATTTGGTGGCACGCCTTCGCGACGATGGTCCGAGCGAGGAGGAGTTCGTGGCAGCAAAACAGCGCTCCCGCTGGCAGCACCTCGAGCTGTTCGACGAGCCCTCTGAGCTCACCGGTTTTTACGGTTATGCAGAGCTGAAGCAGACCGTGCGCGACCCATTACAGCGGACCGCTCAGCTCGAGGCGGTCTCGCTCGACACGTTGCGCAACGTGGCACGCGAACTATTCACGCCCGAGAATCTGGTGGTCGTCTGCGTCGGGGAACCCCAAAAGAGGGTTCGCGATAAACTCGAGAAGGTCGTGCTCGGCTTTTCGTAAACGAGCGGATTGGGTTCAGCTGTTTCCGCTTCCTTGGCGATCCTTCTTACTGGCGCCAGCTCCAAGCTCGCGAATCGATGAGTGGCGAACTTCAGTGTCTTCGTCACGCAACAGGGCTTCCACCACGCGCATGATGCGTCTCGAGAGCACCGGGCTCACGCCCTCGAGCATATACGCGAGTTGGCTATTCTTCTTCTGGACGGCTGGTTCAGGGCCCAGAAGCTCATGCAGCTCCACCTCGAGGGCTAAGGCTAATCGAGCGAGTGTCTCAAGCGAGGGGTTCGAGTTCGCCGATAGGCGACCTCGGACAACACGCTCCAACCGCGCGACTGTCTCGACCGTTACACCAGCACGTGACGCCAATGCTGCTTGGGTCATCCCGAGATTTTTGCGAAGCTGCTGGACGCGCTCGGCTAATCTGAGAACTACTGCTTCGTACACGGGCAACCTAAAACCTTGAAATTCGCCTCTCGCCCCGCGGCCCGAAGCTAGAGGATTCCGCCTCGGGGTTCATTAGGCGAGTACGTCTGGACACAGAATCTACAAAAGCTGTACGCCGGTTGACAGTGCTCGATGGTCCAGCAAAGCACTGGAGTCATATTTGCAGAGGTCGGCCACACGGTTGC
>JBLNFG010001294.1:0-5035 GCA_050263495.1 Myxococcales bacterium
GCGTAGACGTTATCTGGAGTGTGGCTCAAAGCCAGAACGAGATCCTCCGTCGTTGTACTCGGCAAAACGAAGTCAGCACCCCAGGGCCGTTCAGTACCACACACAACGACGTGCTCGAAGCGCGGTTGGGACAGGCGTTCGCAGGAGCCCGAAAGCACCCGCACGTCGGCCTGCTCGAGCAGTTGCCGCACCTCGTTCGCTGCACCAGCCCAAAATTCGTGATTGCCAAGAACAGCGTAAACACCCAGTCGCGCGTGGAGCCGCAAGGATAACCAACGCTTGAGCAGCGGCAGGAACTTCTTCTTCGTCAGCAGATCTCCCGTCATGAACACGAGATCGGGTTCTTCTGCATGCGTGCGTTCCACGATTCCTCGATAGAAGTCCCACGGCAATGCGTCGGTCAGATGCAGATCCGTCAAGTGCACCACGCGCAAGTGACCGATCTGCCGATCGACGATGACCTCATGATGCTTGCGCATCAGAGCCGTCGTAGTCCAAGGGTGCAGCAGATTCGTGGCAACCTCTGTCTGGCCGCGACTTGCATCGTGAAGGTAGGTACGGCGAAGCCAGAACTGGTGGAGCTCACCGATCGAGAAGCCCAGCAGCACCAGGATCGCCGCGCGCGTCCAGCGCGCACGCTCAACGCGGCCGCCAACGATCCAAGCGGAAGCGAAGATTCCCGCACCCAGCACGCCCATCACTGTCGTCTTCGCGACCTCGTTGGGCCAATGCATGATCTCGCGATTGACGACGAATAGCCATGCGGCCGCGCCAGCGGCGAGCCAGATCACACGCTTGACCACTCGCGCTCTCGAATAAGCAATGCCCATCGCGACCGATCTAGCGCGCGGCAAGTGCCGAGCCCCGAGGAGAAATCGAGGAGAGACCGATGCGCGCGTTGGCAAGCTTGTTCGGTCGATATTCGTCCAGTGGTTCGGGTTGTGGCTACGGCCTCATCCGTAAGCCGCATTGAGCCATCGAGTGCGGTGCGTCGCGTACAGTTCTATGATCCTGCCTTTTTGTCTATTCCGTCGCGCTAGACAGCTCTTCCCGAGCACGAGTGAGATTGTGCTGTCGAGAAATCAGTTCAAGGCGGACCAACGCTGCTGCTCACAGCGGCATCCCTTCGACGGCGCCGGTTGCCACCTTGGACCACTACGGTGAACCCTCGGTGGCTGCCCCGGCCGTCGCCGTCCCTGCTCCCCACCTCTAATCGCGACGCCTTGCTCAGCCGTATGACTCTCTGGAAGTATGCCAGAAGGAATCCACCCCATGATGAGCGCTCGCGGATTAGTAGTTGCGCTTTGCGGTCTGGTAGTCACTGGATGCGTTGGCACTGCCGACGACTCGAGTGAGTCCTCGCCCTCGACCGCATCGACGTGCAATCAGAGCTGCCAGGACAATGTGGTCGGATATGCCCTCGACGAGACCCTGTGGCTGCTCTGGAACGAGCACCTTGCCGGTCGCCCCTCGGGGAATCAGGACACTACCGCAATCTGCCCGCTTCGAGGTTCGGCTCGTATCTCTGGCACCACGGGTGTTGCTACGAATGGGATCAACACCGCGAATCTCACGTTCGAGCTTTCAGACTGCGCCAATTCCAACTCCAGCTACTCGCTATCGTTCTCTGGCACCGTGACGTGGAATGGAACTTTTAGTTCTACCAGCGCGAACGCCATTACGTTCCGGTCCAATTCGCTCACGATCGCAGGAACCGTCAAGCGTAACGATAACCCGACCGTGTCCGAAACCTGTGGGGTGGCGCTTACGGACACCTACGACAAGTCCACCCCGGGCCAGCGTGGTTGGTTGGATGGGGAACTGTGCGGTCGAACTGTGGTCGACTGATCACCGGCGTATCCTCGACCTGTTCGCGACGTCCGCCCCTGGCCGTGTTCGCGCCGAACAAACCAAATCCAGCAGAAGGCACGCCAGAAGTATTGCTCGAATCGTGGTTGGTCTCGTGTTGCGTGACAACGGAGCCGGTGGTCCGACAATACTCCATTGCCGTGACTTGCCTCTTACTCCCGATGTATTGCTCGAATCGTGGCTGGTCTCGTGTTGCGTGACAACGGAGCCGGCGGTCCGACAATACTCCATTGCCGTGACTTGCCTCTTACTCCCGATGTATTGCTCGAATCGTGGTTGGTCTCGTGTTACATGACAACGGCGCCGGTGGTCCGACAATACTCCATTGCCGTGACTCGCCCCTTACCCTCTGACGCCAGCCAGGATTCGCAGATGAAGCACCACATCGATCGAGCATTACACCGCCAGGACTCATTCGGTCGGGACGCACGAGCGCCCCGCTTTCGATTCGCCTTGGGCGCACTAAAGCTCGCAGCACTGGCTTCGGTCATCCCAACGGCATCGTGTGGCGGTGGTGACTCTTCTGGAAACGGCGCGAACCGTGACGCGAGTGCAGGCGCAGGGAACGCGACGGCAATCACCGGCAACGGTGGCGCTGGCGGCGTCGCAAGATCGACAAGCTCTACTCGCGCGTCAGGCGGCTCAAGCGGCGACGGTGCGACGGTCGTGATTGGCGGTAGCGGCGCAACAACCCGCACAGCAGTCTCCAGCGGAGCGTCGGGCTCGAGCGAAGCACCGGCTTCTAGCGGAGCAGGCGGCGCGGGTGGATTGGGTGGCTCGGGGCTGACTTCTGCCGGACTTGGCGGCGCGGGTCGAACCAACACGACAGCCGGGGGGCAACTTGGCGCCGGAGGTAGCGCTGTTCCCGTCCAGGTTCCAATCGCGTGCAAGTTCATCGCAGACGCTTCGGCTCTGACTAGCATCACCCTGGACGGAGATCAGATCCAATCCGCCAATAGCAAGGGGCTCACCTTCAAGGGCTTCGGAGTGCTTAGCGCGAATGGCACGAGTGAATTGCTGATGGATTACAAGTCGGAGCACCCTGAGCGGTACGGCGAGTTTCTTCGGATACTCTTTGGCGGACCCAATCCGATCATCACGCACGTCAAGATCGAGATGGGGAACGATAGGAACAACTCGACCGGTCCTGATCCGGCTACGATGCGACTGCCCAATGAAGCTGCAAACGTCAGACGTTCTGCCGGATTCCAACTAGCAGCCGACGCGAAGAAGCTGAATTCCACGCTGAAGGTGAGCCTCTTGCGCTGGAACGCCCCTGGTTGGGCGAACACCAACGACAAGATTTATACTTGGTACAAAGAGACTATTTTGTCTGCCTATCGTAATTACGGCTACATGGTCGATTACGTCAATCCCGGGCTCAACGAGCGCGCTGCGGACCTGGCGTGGACCAAGCAGTACGCCGATCGGGTAAAGTCCGACAGCTCCGGGTTTGCCAACGCCACCGAACGGGCGCTGTACAACGCGATCAAGCTAGTGATCTCCGACGAGGCGGATATCGGCACCTTTGGGGGCTCAATGGTTAGCGACGCCAGCCTGCGAGCAGCTGTGTCAGTCGCTGGGTACCACTACAACACCGACGACGACAGTGCGGGCAACTTCAAGAAACTTGCCGAGCAGTTCGATACCGAGATCTGGAATAGCGAAGCACAAGCCACCTTCAGCAACACCGCATTCCGTCCCACCTCGGGTTCCGGAATCGGTGGGCCCGGCGGACCGTTGGAGATGGGCAACACCATCATCAAGGGTTTCGTCAATTCCCGCCGGACACATTTCGTTTACCAGCCAGCCATCGGCGCCTTCTACGAAGGTGGGCAGTACTCGTTCAAGGAATTGATCAGTGCGCGCGACCCGTGGTCGGGTTGGATCCACTACGACGCAGGCCTACAGGTGCTTCGGCACTTCAGTTGGTTCGCCAAGACGGGCTGGGAGAACGCCAACAACACGGCCGGAGTCTGGAGGGTGGTTTCCCAATCCAGCAGTACGGGCGCCACAGGCACGAACCCGGTCAATGGTCGCAATGGCACTCCGAGCTATCTCACCCTGGCCGCGCTTGATCGGCGAAACTTCACGACTGTGTTCGTGAATGACAGTTCGCGAGTGCAGAACTATCGGTTGAAGGCTCTCAACATGGCCTATTCGGGAAGTCCAGCCCTTGAGTTCTGGGAAACTCGCGCGGCCGATGAGGGAGCTGCATTCAACAGTCGCTACATGAAGTACGTCTGCAGCACCGAGCCGGACGCGAGTGGCGGCTACACGATTCAGGTCAAGCCCTTCTCGGTTGTTACCGTATCAACTCTCGCCAATCTCGGAAGCGCCATGCACGCCACGCCTTTGCCGGTAGAAGGGCCACGTGTGGTACTGGATACCGATTCAACGGGCACGGTTCGCAACACGACGGACAAGTTCCTCTACGCGGATGACTTTGATTATTCAACCCGGGTAGTTTCGGCATTCGGTGCTAATGGTGAGATTGCCGGCACGGAAGACTTCGTTGCCTCGCGCGGCGGCTCGAAGAGTGTGATTCCGCGTTATTTCAGCGATCGAAACGGCGCCTTTGAGGCATTCTTGCCCGAGGGGTCCAACAACTATGTGCTTCGCCAGCAAGTCGACGAGCCCAGCATGGGTCTCGGCGGCACCTGGAACAACGGAAAACCCATCACCGGCGTCGGCGACAATCGGTGGCTCAACTACAAAGCCAGCGTCGATGTGTCGTTCGAGAACAACAGTCTGCAGAGCGGCAACAACTATGCGGCGATCGGGGCGCGTCAACAGGGCGGAGCGAATTCTCATTACGCCAATGGGACACCTTACTTGCTGAAGTACCAATTCGACGGCAGCTGGCAGCTGCTCGTTGACGGCACGGCCGTCTCCAATGGAAACGTCGCGACTGGTTCGGGGGGCGTAACCATTCCCAATTTCGACTCATCGTATCAGGCTTGGCACAATCTATCGCTTCAGGTCGTAGACAATCGGGTGACCGCGTATCTCGATGGGGTGACGATTGCGACGTATACGGACTCGAGCCCAAGGCTCTCGGGACGCGTGGACCTAGCGAGCGGATACTACTTTACCCGTTTCGACAATCTGAAGGTGGAGACCGTGGTTGGCAGTCCGCCGTACTATTCCGAGGTGCTAGACAATC
>JBLNFG010001295.1:0-6663 GCA_050263495.1 Myxococcales bacterium
ACGCCGCTCACTGCGGCGGATCTTGTCTGCAGTGCCCGGGCTCAACGCCGCGCTGCTCCGCGGGGGCGTGCGTGCAGTGTGTCGTGGGTGCCGACTGCCCGAGCCTCGGCTATGGTGAAGGCTCCATCTGCACGTCCAATCACACGTGCCGATGCCGAGAGCCAAGCGCCGGTAACCTGCTCAAGAACCCTGGCTTCGACACTTCGCTCGCGAACTGGACTACCTCACCCTGCGAAGGGTGCGCATCTCAGCCGCATGGATTTTCCAGCAATCATGATGCCGACGGTTGCTCTGCATCGGGAGCCGTGATGCTGACGTATTACACGTTGGCATCCAGCTACGTCGCCCAGTGCGTTCCATTTCAACCCAATACGAACTACAACTTTGGCTTCGCCTTCATGCAGCAGGACGCGACCAGCATCAACGCGATCCGCTGTGTACTGAACCAGTATTCGGGCTCAACTTGTTCGGGTAGTACCATTTCTTCTAACGTAAGCCTGTCGAGCGGGAACCCGCCGTCATCCGGAAACTGGAGCGGTGCGAAGGTGTACTTCAGGTCAGAGGCTACAGCGGGTAGTGTGGAAATTAAGTGCGGACACTACGACTATTCGACCAAGACCTGGATGGATCACGTCTACCTGAACACTGAAGACACTTTCTGACGATTGGAGCACGCGCTCAGCCGCAGGATGGGCTTGCGCTGTGTTACAGACGCATTCACGCTGACCACGAGCTTACGTGGCGTCAGCGTGAAGATGCTAGATCATTCGCTGGCTCGGGACGACGCCAACCAGTCTTATGTCTTGCGAGTACTCCACCGAAAGTCGGCCCGCCCACGCGAAGTGACCTCTCAATCGAGCTGATTTGGTTAGCGCGACGCGAAAACGCCAATACCTCGCACGACCAGGACACGGCAAGGGTTGACCGTCGCGAGCGCGCCGACGCTATGGCGGAAGCGCGGAAAAAGCACTTGTGTTTGAGCGCCGACGACTGACCCTTTCAACACCTGTAGCAAACGGTTGGTCAGCTCTCTAGACTAGAAGCTACATTCGTTCGCGCAACTCCCCGTTGGCAGCTCTCCGGTCATCGCTGAGTAGTGACGTTCCACTTGGGCCTGACTCAGTGGATAGTCATAGAACGCAACCTTGGCGACCGAACCCGGAAACCAACCGTCTCCCGCCATGGTGCCGATATTCACGGGGCTATTACCTGCCTTCGGCGTCACGCTGTACTGACTCATACAGCCAGTTTGACCATGCCGCGACTGGTTCCACTTCACGCCGTTGACCCAGATCTCGATGGACCCTGGGTAACTCGAAGCATTGGCACAAGTGGATGGCTGGTTCGAGATCGTGTACGCGCCAACCACGTGGTACCAAGCCTTTGATTGAATCAGGTCGCACGTCGGTTGAAAGTCAGCAGCTGAGCCAAGACCAGCCGAGAGATTGAAGACATAAGCAGAAATGCGGTTACAGCGCTTCTCGGGGTTCGCGGTGCTGTACATGCGAGCCTCCCACTCGCACGTGGGCGAGTAGTCCGCACATTTCCCCATCCAATCCACGTACCCTGCCCCTCCGTCGTTGGGAAACTGCAGCACCCATGGCTGAATCCACGCCTCCCACACGAAGTGTCCAGTGGTGGGAATCGAATAGCGCAGACTCGACGCAATCGTCAGGTACTGAGACGCTCCGTCGAAGACGACTGCGCGATCGCCGTTCGGAAGTGTGGTGGTCGAAGGGGTCCCGCCGCGGTATTAACCCATGTTGCCGAATGGGCTCAGATCGGGCTCGGTATCCGAGACACCTGTCATGGCCCAGTAGGCAACAGGATGCTCACAGAGAATCATCTGATCGTAGCCGAGCGCGCTTGCATTATCGCATGCAGCGCTCGTAGGCGAAGTTGCGGAGCTTCCACCCGTTGCGGGGGACAACTTCGTATCGTCCCCTGTGGCGGCGTGTCCACTAACGCCACCTGAAGCAGCTCCGTTCGTGCTCCTGCCCTGATTCGTGCCGCCGATAGCTGAGGCAACCCGAGTCCCCCCTGACGTATACCTATCGCTCGCGCCCATTGTCGTGCCCGCGCCGCCCAAACCCAAAACTCCGCCGGAATGGGACGTCCCTGTCTGGTGAGCCCCGCCCGACTCGCGCGAGCGCGAGGAGTCATCGGAGCCCGCGGTCGTACCTTCACACCCAATGCATTCCAAGACGCACAACAGAAACCCGCTGTTGACAGCACGGGTGATTCGGGATTTGAGCATCGCGTTTACAAGCGTAGCCCAGCGCTCGCTCGCGGCAACGTTCCGCTCAGAGCGTCAAACGGTTTGATTCACGCAACGCGAGCCGAAGACCGCACCACAGCAGAATTGTCCACGCGGTGGAGAATTCTGCGAAGTGCCACCGTCGATAGAGCGGGTCACCCAAAGCCGATGCTAATGCGTTCGCTGAGCTTAGGTTTGGTCTCGCTAAACACGAACGACGCGTAGCAATTGAATCCCGTTTCTAGCCAGCCGAAATCACTCCGTCCGCGATCAAGACTACGCGCCGGGCTTGGGCGCGCACGCGCGCCTCATGAGTTGAGAACAGAAACGTCACGTTCTTCTCCTCGTTGAGTCGCTGCATCAAGGCAATAGTCTGTTCACTGGTGTGCGAATCGAGGTTTGCGGTGGGTTCGTCGGCAAGAACTAGCTTGGGTTGCGTAATGAGGGCGCGCGCAATCGCGACACGTTGGCGCTGACCGCCGGAGAGCTCGTCGGGACGGTGCTTTAGGCATGCTCCGAGCCCAACTTCCTCGGCAAGCTCGCGCGCACGCTTACGCAGTGGCTCGGCTGGCTCGCGTTTACGGGACATCAGACACGGAAACTCGATGTTCTCGAGTACGTCGAGAACGGGTACCAAGTTGAACGATTGAAAAATGAAGCCTATCTTCTCGTTGCGCAAAGCCGCCAGGGCGTCGAAGTCGTGTTCCGCGATCGATTGTCCGTCGAACACGAACTCGCCTTGTGTCGGGCTATCTAGGCAGCGCGCTTCGAACAGGACGCGCCAATCGAAGGGCATTAGGGAGTATTCGGTGTATCTCCTGCCCTGAATCTTTGCCGCGTTGGCACTCGAGCCCCGGAACGGAACGTACCCGAGGAGCGACAAGCTGAGCCATTCGGATGCACTCCAAGCAATCGACGGTGAAACCATGCCGGAGAGGTCTTCGAGCCCCGCGATCGGTGAGAGCGGCACCGGCAAGGAACGCGTCGCGGAAGCCATCGTGCGGGCGTCGACGCGCGCGGACAAATGCTTCGTTCGCTTCAACTGCGCGGCCCTTTCTGGAGAACTCACGGAAGCCGAACTCTTTGGCCATGCGCGCGGAGCCTTTACCGGCGCGTCGCGTTCGCGGCTCGGTCTCTTTCGAGAAGCCGATGGTGGCACGCTATTGCTCGACGAGGTTGGCGAATTGTCCGCCGACACGCAAGCCAAGCTTTTGCGCGTGATTCAGTGCGGAGAGCTGCGTCCCTTGGGCGAGGACCGCACCTTTCGAGTCGACGTACGGCTGCTTGCGGCCACCCACTGCGACTTGGCCGCGCTAGTGGCCAATGGACGCTTTCGAGAAGACCTATTCTATCGATCGAACGTGGCTACCCTGCGCGTACCGCCGCTGCGTGAGCGACCCGAGGATATACCGGTGCTTGCTCGGCACTCTCTCGCGCAAGCGACAACGCGTTTTGGTCTACCAAAGGTAGAGCCAACCACTGAACTAATGGCGCGCCTAGCGGCCTATTCATGGCCCGGGAACGTGCGTGAACTCGAGAACTCCATCGAACGCGCAGCGGTGATGTCCGCGGATGGAACCCTCGACCCCCAATACCTGCCTGACCCTTCCGCTCCGCCCTCACCCGAGCCTCTGCCGCTGCGATTCAAAGAGCGAGTGATGGCTTACGAACGCAGCCTCATCCAAGCCGCGCTCGACACGGCAAAGGGTAATCAGAGTGAAGCCGCACGGCTGCTCGATTTGAGTCGAGCGACGTTGCAAGACAAGATGAAGAAGCACGGATTTGGCTCATGAAGCTTTGGCCGGCTAAGAATCAGGCCCAGCGCTCCTCACGTGGCATTTTCGAACGGGCTGTGGAGGTTCAGGCATCCGCGCGTAGCCAAACGTGATCCACGCTCGCAAACCCGGGAATGGGCAATTCGGCGCAGGTTTCGAACTTCTTCGGCTGGCGCGACATACGACAAGTCGAATCGCCCCTAGGAACGGCTCGAACGGGGTGGGCAACGCGTCCCGCCACCGTACGATACATGGCTTCGTGACGCGACGCTACACGCCGCGCTGCCGGCCCGACCTTGCTCTACCGCATCTCGCTGCGAATCTCGAGACGCCACCGCAAACGGCAACGGAGCATCAGGACGCGGACTACCAAAGTACATCGAGCGGGAATTCCCGGAATACCGCCGATGGGTTTGCGTCCATTAGGCGGGCGACAGAATTGGCACCGCGCCGGCACCGATAGGATTTCTTCGCGTCGCGACTTGTGCGAGGCCTGTGTAAGGGTATAAGGCCGCAGTCACGAGGATGGAAAAGGCGAGCTATGCACGGTGGGCGGGTTGGGGACTTCTCCTTTTGGCCTGCGCAGAGGAAGAGCGCATCGGGCCCGGAGGCTTGGACCTAGCGGCGATCGACGAGAGTATCTCGCCATGCGAAGACTTCTACCGTTTCGCCTGTGGCGGATGGCAAAAGGACCATCCCGTGCGCGAGGATAGCTCCACAACCAGACGCGCTTCGGACGCCTACTACGCGATGACGCCCGATTTGAAGGCGATCATCCGTGGCACGGGGGATTTTGCTGCTGACGGCGTTGACTGGAATATCGGCGACTACTTCGTCAGCTGCAAGAATGCGGAGAGGGACCCGCTTGGACGCTCAGCCGTGGTGACAGAACTGCGCGCTGTCTACGCGACGACGAACGTAGCCGAACTCTTGCAGCTGGTTGCCAAATTCCGGCTGATAAGTTCGCTCTCTTTCCTCTACATTGGTGTGACCCCCAACAGCTTAAAGAACTCATGACTAAACACTACGATGCCGAACAGCGCGAGTTACGTCGCACGATTGAAGAGCATCTTGCCACCCGCAGTCGCTCCTCTCGCCCGCCACAATCTGGCGAATACGTTCCAGAGATTCCGCGAGATGCACGGCTGCCACAGTTCGACGCGAGACAGTCGCTAGAAAACGGCTTCATCCCGCCGAGCGAAGCTCTGGAAGCCGAAGCGCCCCGTAGTAGGAAGTCGCTCTTTCTCGTCGCAGCTGGCGTCGTCGGCGCGATTGCGCTTGTCGCAGCCGGGCTACTCCTCGCCAACGGTCATTCGGGCCGGCAACCCGCCGGGGCAGCCGTTTCGACGGAGCCGGTCAAGCTAGCAGGTCCGCCCGCGCAGACTGCTCGCCAGTCCCCGACGGAATCCATCTGGGTGAGTCTCTCTGCCACGCCAGACGATGCCGAGATCAGACTCGATGGACGTCGCGTCTCGAATCCCTATCGAGCTGCCCACGGCCGCGATGCGATCTCACACTACATATCGGTTTCGCTGAATGGTTATGAAACCGTAGAGCGCGAGGTTTCGTTCGCCCACGAGCTCGAGCTGCGGTTCGCGCTCGACGCCACATCGCGCGGCGGAACGCTGAGACAAACGGGGCCAAGTGCTACCGTCCGGCAGGTGGCGAGCAATGAGCCTGTCGCGAACCTCGCCCCTGCTACGCCTCCAGCATCTGCCTCGCTACCCGCGGGAGAGTCAAGCGCAGGAGCAACCAAGCCAGGCGATGATCTACGTGGAGTCGATGTGCCGACGATTAAGGTACGCGATATTGACGAAACGGATCCTTATAAGCGATGAAGAAGCCCACATCCCCTTTTCTGTTTCTAGCGACGGCACTCATCATCGAGGTCACCGCTCCAATCGCCAATGCGGCCGCGCCCGCCAAACTCTCTGCTGTGTCGAGGCGGTCGGATGCTGCGGAATCGCCTAGTGCCCAAGCAGAACAAGCCAGCCAACGCTTTCAGCGCGGCGTCAGTCTGTATCGAGAACGCTCCTTCGATGCGGCTTTGGCCGAATTCAACCGTGCCTACGAGCTGGCGCCCAACTATCGAGTTTTGTTCAACATCGGGCAAGTTCATGTGGAACGAGGTGACTTCGTCGCTGGCATCAAGGCCTTTCGTCAGTACTTGAACGAAGGCGGTACCGCCATTGAGCCGGCCCGTGTCACGGAGGTACAAACGGAAATAACGCGACTCGAAGGGCGCCTCGCCACGATTACCGTGACCAGCAACGTTGCCGGCGCTGAGTTGTTCGTGGATGGCGAATTCGTCGGTAGCCTCCCGCGGGCGCACGTCCCCGTCAACGCGGGCATGCGGCGCATCTCACTGCGCAAGGAGGGGTACGAAGCCGACGAGATGCGCGTGATGCTTGCCACCGGCGAAGAGAAGGTGCTCGATATCAAGCTTCAGAACCGCACCTCGCAAGAAGCCGCCGGGTTGAGAGCGAACAGCCTGTCGACAGGGCCGCATCATCAAGCCACGGCTGTGCACAAAGCTTCGGGCGGACTCGGTGCAGGCTTCTGGGTTTCGCTCTCTGCAACCATGATTGCCGGAGGCGCAACTGCGACGTTCGGATTGCTTACGAGCAAGGC
>JBLNFG010001296.1:0-6349 GCA_050263495.1 Myxococcales bacterium
AGCGCCCGCTTCACAGCGGGCGCTCGGCGTTTGTGGGCAGCACTCCACGAGCTCGTGCCCTTGCCGGATCGGATAGGCCGCCTCGTCACACTCTCCGGGATTCGGCACTATCGCGTCGAGACTCAAGCCGTGGGTGTGTTCGAGCGGGTGCGCGCTTAACGACGATGAAACTGCTGGCACGAGTAGTTGACGTCGAGCACCCCGCACCCGCCAACCAGTTACGCTCCTCTTGGTCGGCAACCTTCTCTAGCCCCGGACGGAGGACGAAGCACCGCGAGCACGGACAGCGCGATCCCATAGGAAATCACCAGTCCGGTGACGAAACGCAAACCAGCCTGGGCGGGCCGCAGTCCCACCCATTCCGTCAACACGTCGCAGCCAAGCAGAGCCGCGCCGATAAAGATCCATGCTTTGTACTCATCGCGACGCAGCCGTGGCCGATCAAGGGCTGAAGCCAGGCCGAGGCCGACGTAGATACCGAGACACCGCGAGCAAACAGGCAGGGCCGCCCCTTGCACGTTCCAGCTCCTGGCCGGACTCTGATGGCACTGCAAGCCGTATAATGAACGCAATAGTTGCCCAACATGGCGCAGCCAACTCACGGACTCGAGGAGCGGAACCATAAGCGGTACAAGCGCCAAGAGCAGCATGAGCAGACGAACGACGGTCCGTTGGCGACGCATGCGTCGAGGCGAAGAGCGCCATGCATGCATGGCTCACTGCCGCTTACCGCGTGCCGGTACCGGGCGACCCAATTGACGAAGCACTGCCAGCATGTCGTCCCACACCGCGTGCTTGGCGCTTGGGGACCGCAACAGGTATGCGGGGTGGAACGTGGGCATGACTGCCGTTTTACCTTTGTACAGCTTCCACGTGCCGCGCAAACGAGTGATTCCGCCCGTTGCACCGAGCAGCCCCTCGACTGCTGTGGCTCCAAGCGCAACAATCACCTCTGGACTCACGAGTTCGAGCTGTCGCTCCAGGTACGGCCGGCATGCAGCCATTTCCTCGGGAAGTGGCTTTCGATTCTCCGGTGGTCGGCACTTCACGATGTTGCAGACGTACACCTCCTCGCGCCCAATTCCCATCGCGACGATCATCTTGTCGAGCAGCTGTCCAGCTGCTCCCACGAACGGGAATCCCTGCACGTCTTCATCCGCGCCTGGCCCTTCGCCAACGAAGCAGAGCCCACTCGAGCCGGTGCCGCGGGCAAACACCGTTTGCGTGCGGCGCTCGCAGAGACCGCACCGGTTGCAGTTCGAGATCTCGGACGCAAGGACGCTCAATTGACGTCGTGACTCTTCGGGTGTCAGAGCGGGTAAACTCGAGGATGGACTTGATAAAGGCGTCGAGCCTGAGGTTGTCGAACCTGCTGAGACTATCGAGCCTGAGGTTGTCGAACCTGCTGGCGTCGACGCCGGAGCCGAGGCTCGAACTGGGGCAGAAGCCATGGTCGGCGTGGTCGCCGTGTTTCTGCTGATGGGGCCGGCAAAGTTGGATCGTTGGACTTCCGGCGCGGCGAGGTTGACCAGCGCTTGTGCCCGCTCGACATCCATCGGAGCGACCGCCGGGGCGAGTGCGACGGGCAATTCAGCACCCAAGGGCGAATGCGCTTGACTCGGTGGTGCCTTGGGCACACCAAACGCGCCACCAATCGTCAGGTACTCAAGATGGGCCTGAAGCGCACGCGACAGCCAGATCAGTTCCTCGCGAGGTTCGAGCTCGGCTGAAGGCCCAGCATCGAGTTCGACAGGTGGCTCACTGGCCATCATGGGCTCGATGAGTGCTCCCCTTGCGCGGACAGCCAGCGCTCGGCATCCAGAGCAGCCATGCAACCTGTGCCCGCCGCAGTGATGGCTTGGCGGTAGACCCAATCAGCGCAGTCACCCGCCGCAAAGACCCCCTCGACGCTGGTTCGGCTGCTACCCGGCTCAACCTTGATGTAACCATTGTCGTGAAGCTCGAGTTGCCCGCGAAAGAGATCTGTCATTGGGGTGTGCCCGATTGCCACGAACAGCGCTTCCACCGGCCGCTCATAGACCTCGTTGGTTTTCAGATTCCTCACGCGCAACGCTGTGACTTTGTTTTGCGTGACATCCAGCACATCTTCCACGACATGGCTGAGCAATAGCCGAACTTTCGGGTGCTCGAACACCCGCCGCTGCATGGCTTTGGAGGCACGGAACTCGTCGCGACGATGGATCAAGGTCACGCTCGAGCACAATCCCGATAGATAGGTCGCCTCCTCGAGCGCCGAGTCCCCTCCACCAACAACGGCGACGTCCCTGTTCCGAAAGAGCGCACCATCGCACACCGCACAGGCGCTGACCCCCCGATTCTTGAGCTTCTCCTCGTTGGGCAGGCCCAGGTAGTTCGCACGCGCCCCTGTCGCAATGATGATGCTCTTGGCGAGATGTAGAATATCTTCACCTTCGCCAACCCAAACCTTGAATGGACGAGCACTCAGATCGACCCGCTGCACGTCAGCCATCATCAGCTCAACGCCCTGATGCTCCGCCTGTTCTCGCATCTGGGCCATCAGCTCTTGCCCTTGGATCCCCTTCGGGAATCCCGGGAAGTTCTCGACGTCCGTGGTGAACATCAGCTGCCCGCCGGGAATGAGTCCCCCAGCATTGAATCCTTCGACACAAAGCGGTTTCAGATTGGCTCGTGCACCGTAAATGGCTGCCGTCAGCCCTGCTGGCCCGGAACCAATGATGATGACGTTGCTTAGTCTCGGCTCGCTCATGATTTCTACCGTTTTACTCCTCGCCAGTACTCAGGGAGTCGTGTGGCGGTATTCATAGCATCCGGCCGCGGTTCTACCGTCCATCTTCTGACGAACGCGGGTCCAAGCGCCGAGCTTGGGAGGCTGCGGCCGAGCAGACCTCGGCCAACCCCGCGCCCGGAGTCGCGCAAGAGAACTCCAAAGAACATCCACTCTCCTTTTTGGTAAGCGCGAGCTCACCCTAACCCAAAGGGCCCGCGGGTGATGCTTTGGCAGCTCACGCTCGGGCCCCTCGGTTTCAAACGTCCGACTGAAGGAATGGTCAGGCAGGTGCGGTGAGCCGCCTCGTTAGGCCTGGTCTTTGATCGGGCTGGCCTTGAGCGCGGCCTTTCCGTCCTTCACGTAGACGGAGAATTTGACCCGCGAGGCGCCGTGCGCCTTCACCAGTGCTGCCTCATTCTTCTTCAACGTCCCTTCGAACTTCTCGTACGTGAAATTCGAGACGTCCTCGCCGCATTGCTGTTTCGTCGCCACGAACTCTTCGTAGACCTGCTGCCACTCTACTTCCTTGGCAACGGGTTCCATCTCCGACTCGGGAGCCTCGGCTTCTGCGCCGGTACGCTTTGGTGATGGTGGCGGCCGCTTGGCTGCGCCTGGTGCTTGGGGAAGCGCCCTTTGATGGGCTGTTGGTAGCGGTCGAGCAGCTTGGGGGCTTGGTGCTGCAGCGGGTGTGGGGGCGGCAGCAGCGTCCCCAGCGAACGCAAACGCGCTCATTTGCGGTTGATCTGGAATGTCGCCCAAGACCTGCTTCAGGTCGGCGGCCTTGCGTGGCACGCCGCCCTTTGCCGCAACTTGGTCTATTCCATCGTTGAGGTCGCCCGCAATCTTCCGGAAAGGTCCGCGGAAGCGACTGGGGTGCAGCTGGTCGAGCTCACCCTTGGCAAGCCTCCCCGCTTCTCGACGGAACACCTGCAGTGGCTTCGTATACTCGACGAAGCTGAGCAAAAGCCCGAGACCAATGCCTCCGAAAGCAATTGCCACCGCGATCATCCAGTTGGCTTGTTTTTTGTCTGTGTCGTCGGACTTCTGAAAGAACCCGAACGGACTCGAAACCTGATCTGGCAGACGTGCCACTGCATAGCCCGCGCCAAGCGCCCACGCCTCACCGGGTAGACGAGAATACTGAACTCCAAGCAGGCGATCGATCACCCGCATGTTGCTTCGCCCTTTTTCCTTGAACGCTGGGTCGTTCGCCGTCTTCTCCAAATCGCCCACGATTTGGTCCAGCTGGCTTCGATCGAAGCCTTCCGGGGCACCTGAGGCAACCCGCGCGCCGCGAGCAAAGAAGCCGATTGCTGCGCTGGTACGGATAGACAACTCGCGGGCAAACTTGTCGTCAATGATGCGAGCCCCAATCACTGCACCGGCCGGGGGCTGGCCAATCTCGAGCTCTACGGGACGAGCAACGACGCGGTACACCCGATCGAGCACCAAGGTGTCATCGCGAATGTAGCCATGCAACGCGTCTGCTACGACGGGATAACCACCAAGCTCAAAATCGTCCATACCGAGCGCCTGCTGGTATCCAATTTGAGCCACCACGCGCCCGTGCTGGTCGACAGCAAAGACCGCGTCGAAGGCAAACTCCTCTGGAATCTTTCCGCTGGCGACGCGAAGAGCGGCTTGGACCTTCTCTTGCGAAGCCGCGGGAACCTTGGAATCTGCGTCGGAAGACTTCTGCAGCGCCTTGGCTAACTCCTGATTGACCGCAAAAGGAATGAGTTGTGCAGCCCTCTGCCGTGCGTCTTCCTTCAGGTACCAAGACACGACTTGCGAGTCCGAAGACAAACGCTCCGCCATCGTCTTGCTTCCCGAGCGGTTGTACATGCTCACCGCAAGGTAAAGCACGAACACCGCCGCACCGAGCAGTAGAGAATTGAGAACCATCCAGAATCTAGTAAGAAGCATCGCAGTATTCTCACTTCTCTTTGGCTTTGTCGTCAGCCGACTTGTCTTCAGGCGCCTTATCGTCTGACTTGTCGTCGGACTTGTCTGCGTCCGCCTTGTCGTCTTTCTTTACGTCGCTTGCCTTAGCGACAACAACGGGCGCCTTCATTTCGACATCTGCCTGCTCCACCTTAACGGGTGTACCCGGTCCCGTGGGTTTACCGGCAAAGTAGGCCTGAATCGTATATTCTCCGGGTTGTTCAAGGTTGAGCCCGAAGTCCCCTTTCATTGAGGGGTAGGCTATGGCAGCAACGTTGGGCTCGGCAATGACCCACATCCGCAGGCTTGGTGCGGCTTCGTCGCGGATCTCATAAACGCCAGGCGCTGGAACCGTCCAGTCTCGACTACCACCACGCATCGTGTCCGAGGGACCAAAGGTCGGCATGTTGACGCCGTACAGTCGATGAGGGAACGGATCCGTGTTCTGGAACCGAAGCTGCGTCATCGGGACAACGACGATCGTCACTGGCGTGGTTCGACCACCGCCCACTCGAATCAAGATGGGTGGTGGGGGCTTTTGAGGAGTCGAGGATAACGCCGCAACGCAGATTTCCTTCGGAATGTGCGGATACAATTGCCGAATGCTCGACGGAACCGTCGGGACGGCCTCACGAAAGGAGAACAAGTGCCGCGATGGGTCCTGCGCTTCTACCCACACGGGATTGCGCAAGAACTTGAAGCCAACGATTTTACCCCTCACCTTTGCGGCTTCCACTGTGGAGCCCAAGAAGAGACTCGAGGCGATCGTGACCACGCCCAGAAACCCCGCGAGAATCCGCGAACTACCTCGCCTGAACGACACAGAGTCTTTTGACGGTTGGACCGCCAGAGACCGACCAAAGAGATTTCTCATGTCGACTCGTGACCGTACCCGAGTGGCGACAGGGAAGGAAGTCTCAGCAACTCCGTTTACGTTGACCGAGTGACCGACGCGTCTTTCCTTTCAGCATCAACGCTCGCTTTCAACACCGCGCAAAAAAGGGGAACGGGTCGGCAGCTCTATAACTACCGACCCGTTCGAACGTTCCTTACCGTCGGAACCGCTGGGATGTTGATGTGTCCCGAACCCCTAGCATCGCTAGGTGGGAGGCTTTGCGTGGCTTCTGGCTTTCTCGATGAGTTAGTTCGAGCCTAGCTCTCCACCACGGGGGCGCCTCCCGAGTTCGTTTGCTTGTAAGGGATTCATTGGACACTCCCTGGCGCGTTCCACAGAGGGAACAGAGATAGTTTTACGGATCAAATCAACCTTCGTCAATGGGCCGGGCGCGCTTGAACCTCGTCGCCGAAAGACATGCTGCACGGTCAGAACTGTCGTCCGACTCGCAGTCGCGCCGCCACCGAAAAAGCTTCGGTCTTCACACGGCTACGTGACGCTCGGGTTCAATCCTGACTGGCGCTCAGCCCGCCATTCATGACCCAGTCGTGATTGTCCCCCTCGCCAGAGGGAAACCAACGCGCAACATGTGCACCTAACGAACTCGATTCGTCGTCAACTCGATTCGTCGTCAACTCGATTCGTCGTCAACTCGATTCGTCGTCAACTCGATTCGTCGTCAACTCGATTCGTCGTCAACTCGAGCTGCGTTGCCGAATCGACGTGGACGCTTCGCAACG
>JBLNFG010001297.1:0-2569 GCA_050263495.1 Myxococcales bacterium
GATGCGCGTCCTTGCTCACCGCTGGGCGTTTCTTGGTCGAGGCCGCGTCGTCCGACTTCGCCGGCGTTGACTGCTCACCCAGCGCGTCAAGGCCCTTACGGAACTTCTGATCCGAGCCGAGCTTGACGAGGGCCTTTAGGGCGTCCCGATAGGGCGCTGCGGGCGCTTCGACGCCGTAAACACGCCAGCCCATGGCCAACGACATGGGTGAGACGACCGCCGGCTTAGCCTTGTCTGAGGCGGGGGTTCCGAACGCAAATGCGACGGTCGACGGATAACCCAGCAACGTGTTCAATGACTGCTTCGTGTCGGTTCGAATCGCCGCACTCACATCCAGATGCTCCAAGAACCCATCGACCAGGCCTGTGATCAAAGCGCGAGGTCTCTCTGCCAGTTTGGGATCCACCGCTGCGGCGTACCCGGCCATGGTCGAGTCCAGCGGCAAATCGAAGAACTGAGCATTCGGTGGAATCATGCGCCCGCGCGCATCGAGTACGACCTTCGATACCAGCGACGCCTGAGCACGGAAGCCCATCGTCAACTTCAAATTGAGCTGTTCGGGTTTTGAAGCTGCCCCAAGCTCGAGAACAACGCGATCCGTATCATCGAACACGTCGAGTAGCTCGTCGCCAAAGGCACGCACGATCTCCGCCAAGGGGCGGTCAATTCGAGCATCCCCCAACGAGATCTCCTTCAGAATGCGCGGTACCACGACGGTACGTCCCATCCGCAGCGCCGTGGCGTAGCGTTGGCGCAGAGGGTCTACGCGCAGCTCTGCGTGGAGATCGGCGGACCCGAGATTCTCGAGGGGAAGCCCCCGTGTTGCGTAGGGCAACAGGTGCTCCAAGCTCGCCGGCTTATCTGCACAAACCAAGCGCGAGGTGGCTTTGCCAACCGATGCAGCAATCGCGCAATCGACGCGAGAGCCTTCGGGCGTAACGAACACGGACGGACTACGCTCGATCAGTTTGTTGCCGATGTGCTCCTCGAGTAACGCCCGAGCGCGCTCCACCGACGCAAGCCCGATACTTGCCACGAACTCTGGTTGAATATCTTCAATACGCGCTGAATCCGGCAACACCAGCGCGAACTCAAGCGGCGCGTCGAAAGAAACTGCCTGCGATAGCCCAGGCAGAATGCCGTCGATCATGCGCGGCTCGAATGGCAACGAGGCCCAACCGGCAACCGTCTTGGTAAACTCCAAGGGCCGCGCAATTCGACCTACGCCAATAAGCCCACCCGGGGCTGACACTGGGCTCAGGTCGGGCGCCGCCGGGACTTGCTGAACCGGCGCGGGGGCTTTGCTCGCCGCGGATTGCGGCGTTGGGGCGGTCCCTCCACACGCACAGACCAGAGACAGCAGTGAACAGGTGAACCCCACTCGAAGCGTTGATTGCATGACCCTGGGACTCTATCCTCGAACTGCCGGAGCGTACAAGCGGTTGGAGAATGGCTCACGATGCCGTCGCGGGACCCGTGCGGCGCTGCTCGAAGAGCCAGTGATCCATGCGTTCAAGCGGGCGAAGAAAACACGCGAGGGTAATGCCCTTTGGCACTACCCTCGCTACTGCAACTTCAGGTACCTACGGCAAGAGGAGTCCTAGCCTTCTGCTGCCGACTTCTGCCGAGTGGTCTCGGAGCACCCTGGGGTCGACCCTCCACGCAGGCTCGTTCCTCGCAGAGAGCAGCAACCACACTCACTTAGCCGGTCCGACTCAGTTCGACTCCTCGAATTCGGCATCAATCACGTCGCCTTTCTTACCGGCAGCACCGCCAGACGGCGCTCCACCTGCTCCGGGAGGCGGACCACCCGCTCCGGGAGGCGCCCCACCAGCAGACTCGTAGAGCTTGGTGGCCATTCGATGGGCCTCTTTCTCAAGACGAGCAAGAACGTCCGTCACCTTGGCGTCGTCATGCTTCTCGACCGCCTCGCGGCCTTCCTTGATCAGCCCCTCCAGACTGGAAATCTCTTCAGCTGGGATCTTCTCGCGGTTCTCCGAGATCTGCCGCTCTATGGTGTAACACATGGTGTCGAGCTTGTTCCGGCGCTCGACCTCGTCACGACGCTTGCGGTCCTCTTCCTCGTGAGAAGCAGCGTCCTTGACCATGCGATCGACCTCGTCCTTGGCCAAGCCACTGCTCGCTGTGATGGTAATGCGCTGATCCTTCCCGGTGGCCATATCCTTGGCCATAACCGAGAGAATGCCGTTTGCGTCAATGTCGAACGTGACTTCGACCTTGGGCACCCCACGTGGCGCAGGCGGAAGCCCTTCGAGGTGGAAGCGCCCAAGCGTACGATTGTAACGCGCCTCTGCGCGTTCGCCCTGCAGCACGTGAATCTCGACGCTGGTCTGATTGTCGCTTGCGGTCGAATAGATCTCCTTCTTCTGCGTCGGGATTGTCGTGTTGCGAGGAATCATCACCGTCATCACGTTGCCCAGCGTCTCAACACCGAGCGAAAGCGGTGTCACGTCGAGCAGCACGACATCCTGCACCTCGCCGGCAAGCACGCCGCCTTGTACGGCAGCGCCGACCGCCACCACTTCGTCAGGGTTCACGCCCTTGTGCG
>JBLNFG010001298.1:0-5626 GCA_050263495.1 Myxococcales bacterium
CTGTTGTGAGTGATCCTGGAGACGTCCTTGCAGCCATGCCTGAGGGGCTCACGTCACTTGAAAACAAGCCTGGGGGTGAGGTGACGCGCTACGTACCGGAGGAGCAACCCACGCCGGCAAGCGAAGCCGCTGCTGAAGTCGATGAGGAAGAGGACCGGCCGCGTAGCGTTGTAAAGAAGCAGGAGGCGAAGGCATGGGTGCCTCAAGGTGCCAATCAGGCGAGGACCCGCATGGCGCGCCCATCGGGGTCGGGTGCGTCCATGGATCTAGCCCAACCCAAAGCCGCCTATCGCGCTAGCGCCGCAGCCGTCGCACCCGCTCCAACTCCTCCGCCGGCCCCGCTAGGGCAAGCTCCGAGTGCCCCTCGTAACGTGAGTATTTTGGCAGGCGTTGCGATCGAGTCAGGGGCCACTCGGTACTCGGTGCCCTACTCGATTACGGTGCCTGACGAGAGTGCCACGATGGTTCTTCTGTCTAGCCAAGGAGTCCCCGGCGAGAGCGTGTTCCTGTTCGCGCCCGACGCCGGTGTGAGCGATTCCTCTCGGCACCCGTTTCGCGTTGCACGGTTCGTGAATTCCACGGCGGGGCTGCTCGAACGCGGTCCAATTGCGGTGTTCGAGCGAGGGTCCTTCTTAGGACAGGGCATGCTTGACAGCCTCCCACCAGGAGCCACAGCAACCGTGCCTTTCGCTCTCGAGCGTGGTGTGGCAATCGAGCAATCGTCGCAGCGTGATGAGCGGGGCGCGCGACTCTACAAGATCGAAGTCGGGCAACTCACGATCGAACGCGACAGCGTAACGATGACGACCTACAAGATCACAAACGGGACGAAGGAACCGATCAAGACATTGATTCGCCATCCCCGGCGGCCCGGCACGCGTCTGTTCCGTCCACCAACGGGTACGGAGGACAATGCGGCGCAGGGAAACGCGCTCGTGCCGATCCCGATCGCGGCGAATGGCCGCGGAGAGCTCGTGGTTGACGAGCGATACGCCGAGCAGCAGGTAACGGGGTGGTTATCGCCGCTAGCAGATGAAGCCGTCAAAGCGTACCTTGCCGATTCGCGGGCAGATAAAACCGCGGCAGGGAAGCTAAGTGCGGCGTGGCAAATTAGGGAGAGTTGGAAACGCCAGGTGGACGAACAGTCACGTCTTGGGGCAGAGCGTCACGAGTTGGCGCGTAACCTTGACCAGCTTCGCAGCAGTCTGAAGGCGATCGAGAAGAACGCTCAGGCCGCGGATTTGCGCCAGAAGCTCACGCGAAAACTCGGAGACGCGTCGACGCGTCTGGATCAAGTAAGCAAACGTCTCGTAGAAGTGGAGGTGGCGCTGAAGGAGCAGGAGGTGCGCTTTCGCGATGCGATCGAAGATATCAAGGTGCTTGCCCCTCCGCCGCCCAAAGACTAGAACATTTATTCGATCACATGGGGCGCCCCTTAATCTTGCTCTCGAACGATGACGGCTTTCGAGCTGAGGGCTTGAATTGTCTGCGCGAGACACTGCTCGAGATGGCTGAAGTGATCGTTGTAGCGCCGGAGCATGAGCAGAGCGCGTCGAGCCATTCCATCAGTCTGCACCGTCCGCTGCGGTTCTCGCGCC
The DNA here is from genome assembly GCA_050263495.1 of Myxococcales bacterium. GTDB lineage: Bacteria > Myxococcota_A > Polyangia > Polyangiales > Polyangiaceae > FEN-1139. Next base: position 1,599 of record JBLNFG010001298.1, read on the forward strand.
ATCGGTCCGACGTCTACTCCGTCGAGGGAACCCCCGCCGATTGTGTGTACACCGCACTATTTGGTGGGACGCGCTTCCTTCCGCAAAGCCCCGATATCGTCATTTCAGGGATCAATCGCGGGTTGAATTTGGGTGGAGATGTCCACTACAGTGGGACGGTGGCGGCTGCGCGCGAAGCAGCTCTGCGCGGGATCCGCGCTATTGCATTCTCTGCGGATGTTAATGCGGATCTCGCTCGCGCTTGTGCTTGGTCCAGACGCTTGGTTGAATCCGTCCTCAATGAGACAGACAAGTCCCCGATTCTGCTTAACGTCAATTATCCTCCGTCAGGGGATTGGCCGTTCGTAGTGACACGGTTGGGCAACCGAATCTATCGAGACGCCGTGGAATTTCGCACAGATCCCAGAGGTCGTGACTATCTGTGGCTGGGTGGGCCGCCAGGTGTCGAGAATTTGGCGGATCCTGAGACTGATACGGGCGCATTTGATCGGGGTTGGGTCGGCGTAACTCCCCTGGAATTGAGCCCTTCCTGTCCTGCTCAACACGGTCGCGTCACCAGTTTGGTCGGCGCGCTCGAGTTCGCCAATGCGCAACTCTGACTGTTCGCGAAGCTTTATATTGGCCGCAGGTTCGTGATAGAAGGAGCGTTGTCATGCCTACGCGCAAACGAGCGGCAGCCCCTAAAAGCAAGCACGTCCTACCTCGCAGAGCCCCCACTCCGCGTGGCGTGGACCGCGAGAGCCAGCGGGCAATCGAGGTGGCTCGGCCGGATCGCATTCGGCATACGTCGGACGTTTCACTTGATCGCATTGCCTACGTCAAGTCGCTGGTGCGTGACATTGCCGATTTCCCGCGACCAGGGATCATGTTCCGCGACATCACGCCCTTGTTGTCTGATCCGAAGGGCTTTCACATCGTATTGGACGCACTCGCCGAACGCTTCGTGGGCGAGCACGTCGACGCGGTGGTGGGCGTCGAGTCTCGTGGTTTTATTTTCGGCGGAGCACTAGCGGCACGCCTAAATGCAAGCTTTGTCCCGGTGCGAAAGCCAGGAAAGCTTCCGGCGCGCGTGGACCGCGTGAGTTACTCGCTTGAATATGGCGAAAACGAACTCGAGATGCATCGCGACTCGCTGGCGGAGGGAACGAGCGTAATTGTTGTAGACGATCTGTTGGCAACGGGAGGCACGGCCGCCGCGGCAGCCGAGTTGGTACATCGCCAAGGTGCATACGTTGCCGCGTTCGCGTTCGTGATCGAGCTCAATGGTTTGCAGGGGCGAGAGCGTCTGCTCCCAACGCCCGTATTCTCGATTCTCCATTACGAATAAGCTCCACCGATGGCTGTGGGACCTACGGACCTTTCCGCTTCGGTCTACTTCGCTCTCCCGATGCTTCGGCACAGCTCGGGCTGGCCGTTCCAGTGGCGCGACTAGCCGCGTGGTGGCTGGTCCGAAGGACCCAACGGTTCTATCGAATCGGACGAATGCAGCCCGAGGCCTAGGATTCTGTCCTTGGAAACGCAATCACGTCACTCAGCGCGGGCTGGCCCAGTAGCAGCATGATTAGACGATCAAAGCCGAGGGCATTGCCGGCAGAGGGCGGCATTCCGCTCTCTAGTGCGGATAAGAAGCGCTCATCGAGCGGGTAGGTGAGGCAACCTGCGGCGCGTCGTCGCTCAATTTCCGCGACGAAGCGGCTACGTTGTTCTCCTGGCGAGTTCAACTCCGAGTACGCGTTACAGAGCTCGACACCGCACACGTATAGCTCGGCGCGTTCGGCCCAACGTGGATCGTCCGAGCGCAAGCGAGCCAGGGCTCCTTCGCTCGCTGGGTAATCGCAAAGGAATACGGGGCGATCGTACTCGACGAGAGCAGGCTCAACGCGATCGACGAACAGCTGAAAGTACTTGTTGCGATCGGTCCGCGCTAGAGCGTCCACATCCGATTCTCCCGCGTGGCGTCGAAATGCTTCCTCCACCGTGAGTCGTAGAAAGGGGGGATCGAGACAGATTCGGCGGCCACGATACTCGAGCGTCGTGCCGAGCCCCAGGCTGCGAGCCGATGCGAGTACGATGGCCTCCGTATCAGAGAGCATCCGATCAAGATCGGCGAACGCGCGATACCACTCGAGCATCGTGAATTCGGGTTGATGACGCGGCCCGAGCTCGCCACGCCGAAAGCATTTCGCGAATTGATAGATGCGCGGCATACCCCCGACGAGCAGGCGCTTCATCGCAAGTTCAGGCGAAGTCACGAGCCAACCCGACTCGACTGCGACTGGATCGACATCACTGTCGAGTCCGGGCGCCTCGAGCCAAACGGGCGTTTCTACCTCAATGAATCCCTCGTCGGCGAACCATCGTCGAATCCCACTGCGCGCGTGATCGCGTTGTTCCAGTCGCCGCCCCTTGCCCGATTCGGTGCAGCGGGACCACTCGCCGTCGTGGCGCGGCTCTGGAAAGTGCTCGTGGTGATGCACCGCGATGACGCGAAACTCCGCGGAGTCGCGGACCAACGAGCACACGACCAGGTCCCCCACCGCAATCGACGCGCTCTCTTCTTCGAAGCGAACACGCAGTGCCCCCAGGGCATCGGCTAGCACCCCCTCGCAACCTGCGCGCCACACAATACGACCACCCACTTGAAGTCGCGTATCAGGCGCGATCGCTATGCCCTTTGTCACGTCACCGGGCGACAGGACCGCTGAATTAGGCCGGTGCATGGTCGAACAAACCAACCAATGCAGCCTGCGGTATTGGGCCAGCCACTCTTCGGCTAACCACCGAGGCCGGCGGCTCCAGCATTAGAGCTTTCGTCCAGTGCACCAGCGGCTCCAGCAACTTCGCCTGGGACACCACCGCTACCGCCGGTCCCTTCGGTCGGTGGATTCATCTGACTGGTCCGCGTCCTGCGTTGGCAGCGCGGATCGGGCGACTCGGGCTCGGTCGGATCTGGACAGCACCGATCCGCGATGTAATCGTTTGGTTTCTGAGGATCATACTCGCGCAAGTTGCTCGCCGCAGTGCAGACCAGCCCAGGCTCGCAATCTGAGTCCCCGTTGGAGGTGAGACAGCGTTCGCCTTCGCCCTGTCTCGAGCAAGCGGCGACCATGAGGAGGGTGACAAAGGCGTACGGAATGAGATGGGGCGACTTCATTGTTGGCAACGACGGGGTTGTTGAGGACTAAGCGCGATCGCTTCGCCCTCCTTTGGCTTGTACGGTTTCTGCAAACAGGGATGCGTAAGAAACCGCGCTGGTGAGCGAAAAAAACAGGGAAATATACACGAGGGTGCGGCCGACGGGCACTAGGTCGACGTAGCCCAGATCGTAGAACCCAAGATGCAGGTGGTACGGATAACCGATAAGCAGACACAAGATGCCGACCATCTGCAGCGCCGTCTTGCTCTTACCGTCATCACCCGCGGCGATCACCATGCCCTCACTGCTTGCCAGCGAGCGAAGGCCCGTGACGCCGAGTTCGCGGCTGAGTAGCAGCACGACGGCCCAAGCCGCGATGCGGCCCATTGGAACCATCCACACGAGGACAGCCGTGACCAGCAATTTGTCCGCCAGCGGATCAAGAAACTTTCCGAGCACGCTGACGACATTCAGGCGTCGAGCAAGATATCCGTCGATGAGATCCGTGAGGCAAGCAAGCGCATAAACGATGGCCGCCCACAAGCAATCGGTAGGGGACCCGCGGTCGATCAGCCACAATACCAACGGGATGATCGCGATTCTTCCGAACGTCAGAAGATTCGGCAGATTCAGCGCGTCCTGCTGCAGGGTGCGGCGCCTTTGAGCTCGTTCCGCCCGTTCGCCCGCGGAGATCTCCGGGGGCGAGCGGCGTGTCCGCCAACGCGGCGGATGTACGAAACGGGCACGGCTCATACTCGACATGGTAGCGGGAGCGCATCCTGTCACCGCTCACGCCGTCTGCCAAGCGGACCAGGGCATATCGTGAGGCCGAAGCCCGCGCCGCGTGGCGCATTTGCCAGCGCGCCCGGTCTAGTTGTGGAGTCTGGGTTGA
>JBLNFG010001299.1:0-4747 GCA_050263495.1 Myxococcales bacterium
AGACCCCTCTCGCGGGCTTGGGTTCGATTACCGATGTCCATCACGCGGAAGAGACCCGAGTTAAGGCGACCAGCATTCCCGCTCGGGCGAGCAAGACGGCGGTCCATCATTCGTCGTTTTCAGCCGAGCCAAGTCGACATGAGTTTACCGGACTTCCCGATACGAATCGTCGCGAGGTGCAGGAGATCGTGCGTGGCGCTGTCAGTCCCGTGCTGGATCGCGTACGCGAATTGGAGAAGACGGTTACCGAACTGCGAATGACGCTCGCGAGAGTCGAGCAGCAGGCGCTTGCTGCCAAATCCGTGGCGAGAGAGCCAACCACGTCCGTTCGTGCTCCGCAGCCTACACACTACGGTGAGAGCGCTACCAGACTCAATCCGTCGGAAATCGTCCCGGCGTATGACCACCCGAAGGCCACAGATCACGCACCAACCGCAGCAAGGGAGTCACACCGAGCACCGGATGCGATGCTGCTGCCCGTGAGTACGGCAGCCAGAGCGCCAGCTCCCAGCGTACAGCAAGAATTGCCTGATTCCGGCGATGTTCCTTGGGAGCTGAGCGGTTCGCGGCGGCGCGCGATGGTGGCTTGGATAGTCGGTACGCTGGCAGCGCTTGTGCTGCTCGCTACCTGTGGCGCGGCCATTCTCAGCCAGCTTGGCTACTGAGTTGGATCAACGCTCCTCGTTCCCGCGCCGCCCCAAACAAAAGAAGGCGCAAACAGGGGTGCTCTGACGTTCGCCTCACGCTCTGGGCTGCAGAGATGACTGCTCTCAGCATCGACGGGAGCAGACCGAAGGGGCTACCTAAGTAGATCACGCGATCGCAACCTTTCAGTCAGGGGCCGTTTTTCAGCCATTTGGTCTGTGCGGCGCGAAGACGGGCTGGTGCAAGTTCGGTTGGGCACGGCTCGGTCAGAACCGCGTGCGGCGGTCGAAGACGCCGCGCAAGGGTCGTTTTCGGGGACTAGGTGGGAGGACGCGTCGTTGTAGTTGGGGGGATCAGCCGAGGTCGGGACACGCACGCGTGGCAGCCTGCGTTCTCTAGAGCTATATGGCTATCCTCGTCGTGCTCATGCAGTCCCAGCAACACCTCTGTTCAGATTGCGGTGAACCCATCGACGCGAAGCGGCTGCTGGCGCTCCCGACGGCGCAGCAGTGCGTTAGCTGCGCGAGCCAAGCGACCGTTGCCGCCATAGCTATCGCGCCGCCAAAGCCGATTGCTGCGAAGCCCATCGCAACAACGACCTATCACCTAAAGCGCTATCTAACGAATGTGGGTCAAAAGACTGAACCGCAGGCCCTGTTCAGGACGCTAGTGCGGCTCAACTATTTGTTCCCGGGTGTCAGTGCCGCAGAGATGACTCCCATTATTATCGATTGGAGCAAACGGACGAGTTCGCGCTTCGACCAGGAACAGATCCGAAAGTTGGTACTCGAGGCTAGGCAATGGGCGCAGGAACATCCGAATCGGATGCGGTGAGCTAAATGCTTCCGTCGCGTCCGAGCGCGATTGCAGCACCCGTATCGTGCCGGTCCGAATTCGTCAATGGCCGAGCCGGGGTAGGATGACAGACTGTGCTCGATGGATGTTGCCTGCGCCGCCGTCCGCGTGATAACTGGGATCAGATGTCACCTTGGCAGCCGACGAGGGAGGCGCTGAAAAAAGGCCGTTACGGCTTTGCATTTGCGCGTCGTTCGCTCGTACATACCAACCTGCAGATTTTGTACGACTGCAACTTCCGGTGCAAAATCTGTGACTTCTGGCACGACCGCGGGGACGGACAACGGCCGCGGATGACGGCGGAGCAGGCGCGCATCATCTCCGACAAGCTTGCCTCGATTGGCCCGCAAATCGTCTCGATCGGTGGAGGTGAACCGCTACTTCACCCAGAGTTGATGGACATCGTGAGCGCATTATCTCGCCATCACATTCCGGTCATGATCTGCAATGGGTGGTACGTCAACGCCACGAATGCGCGCGAGCTGTTCGAGCGCGGCATGTACGAGGTCAGCGTCAGTTGCGACTATGCCGATCCCGAGCGACACGATCGGCAGCGCGGAATGCCCGGCGCTCACCAAAGGGCACTAGCCGCGTTGAAGTGCCTCGTCGACAATCGAGTTCACCCCGAGCAGCGCGTTCATATGATCTCAGTGGTCATGGACGACAACTTGGACGACATCGAGCCGCTCATCAAGATGGCGTCGGATCTCGGCGTCACGTACCTACTGACGCTTTACTCCCATCGGCGAGGGGCGTTGTCAGCTCGCGACGTGCCCGCGCGCACCACCGAACGGCTTTTGGAGCTCAAGGCGCGGTACCCCGAGTTCGTGGTACTTCGGGGCTACGTGGCACGATTCTCAGAGGCACTGGAGAATGCGGGAATTGGCCCATGCTATGCGGGCAAGAATCTGTGTAACGTCGACTCGCAAGGTCAAGTGTCGTTGTGCATCGATAGGGTCGACGAGCCCGTCGCGAATCTATTAGTGGATGACGCGAAGACCGTGCATCGTGCCCTGCTCTCCGCATTCGAACGTAACGACTGCAAGGCGTGTTGGACGAGCTGTCGGGGTACCATCGAGACTCTCATGTACGGGCGCGATCGCTTGGGCAACCTGCGCGATTACTACGCGATGGCAAAGCCCGGGGCGCTCCGAACAGGCGGCGCTGACTGACGCAAGTCGCGGCGCGCTGGCGCGGCGCTCGACTCGCGACCGGTGCCAAACTCTCGTCGAACCATCGACACATCATCTCCCCGCGGCCAGGAGTTGCAGGTATCCCTCGCGTACTGCAGTCCATGGCTTGCTCAGCAGCAAGGAGAAGCCAAGCGCACACGCCGAATGGCATTGCACTCCGCACTTTGGTTCGGAGCCGAGCTTGACGCGAGCTTGCCGTCGGAGTCGGTCGAGATCGGGCACCTCCAGCAGATTTCCGGCCATTGTCCCGTGCTCGAGACACGGGTAAAACACTTGCCCGGACGGTGAAATCGCGAGAGTCGCTGATGGCACACAGTCGAACTTGCGGAGATCGCGCATGTGTTCGAGGTACTCGACGGTTCCATTGATCTTGTGGCCCGAAAGCTTCTCCGCAATCAAGTAGTCGTAAAAGTCTCGGTACTGCGTTTGCCTGCCGAGGGCTTCGTGCGCAACCGTACCTACTAATTGGGGACACGCCGCGAAGGTGTACCCACGACTCTTGCAATAACGATAGACAGCGTACAAGTCCGCAATGCCCTCGGGCGTGACAACACTGGAGATGACGATTTCGTAGCGCCGTCCAGGCCAGTTCGTTGCTGTGTCAATTTGGGCCAAGATCCGACTCAATGTGCCGGCGCCCACGCCAAACCAGGCGTCCGCCTTGTCGGCGCAAAGGCTATCAAGACTGAAAACGAGGTGCGTGACGGCTTGGTTCACCTCGGGCAAAAGTCGATCCAACCCGTCGCCATTGGTAGTCAGAATCACCCCATCGAAGGCGAGGCTCTTGGTCCCGAGCAGGATGCGCGCGAGCTCCGGATGCTGCAATGGCTCTCCCCCGGTCAACACTAGGTAGTCGCAGGCAGCGCGGACGGTGGTCAGAAGCGCAGTGACCTGCTCGGCCGAAAGCGTGGAATCCCGCAGTCTAGGGTAGGGCGTACCGCTGCCGTCACTGCAGTAAGGGCACTTGAATCGACAGGCGTACGTTACGTAGTATACGGCCAAGAGCGGGCGCCACGTTTCTGGATCATTTTCACGGAGCAGCGTGAAGTAGTTGCGAAGGGACTTCCACATTGTTGAATGTTTCTGCGAGAGAGCCGAGGGCAATGCTCACGCGCGCGGTGAGCCGCTCAAGGCAAGAGCCCATGAGGGGAGTCCAACGTTAGCCCGATGTCCGATCCGCGACTACTCCTTCTGTTCGCTCTTCGCTTGCTGCTGAAGGCCAAATTTACTCTCGCTCTGCTCGTGCTCGCGGTAGCGTTTGGGGTCGGGTTTCAGATCCCCAACAACGCAAACCTTGCCGGATACTCGCGCGAGTTGCTCTTCCAGGGTATGCGCCGAGCCACCGGTCACGTTACGGTGACGAGTCCGAACGTAGAGTGGGATGGTGTCGAAGCGACCATCGCTGCCATCGAGGGGCTGCCCTGCGTAACCCACGTGGCAACCCGTCTAGTCCAAGCAGCGGTCGTGCTACGCGCCGGCGCCCCTATGCCGGTGCGTCTGGTTGGCGTCGAACTCGAGCGGGAACGCCGTGCAACGGACTTATGCGGGAGGTTGGCTCACGGGGCCTGCATCGAGCATCCCCAAAGGGAGGTTTTGGTCGGTTGGGAGGCTGCCCACGTGGCGCATCTCTCGCCGGGTGAAAGCATCGAGGTGGCTGTATCGACTCCGGACGGGAGATCCATCCGCAAGATCACCTTGCGCGTCGCCGGGATCTTGAAAGGTGGTGGTGCATTCCAAGAAGATCGGGATCTCATCGCTGCCCGTGAAGCCGTTTTGGATGATTTGGATGATGTCGGCCAAGTGACGTCGATTCTCGTGTATGGTCGCGACGCCGAACAGGCCGACGCCTACCGCGACCAGATCCAGCGCGTCACCAAATCGCTTACGGTGAAGAGCTGGAAGGACTCTGCCGGTTTCGTGGCGCAAGCGATTGAAGGCAACCGCACTCTAGCGCTGGTGTCGGAGCTGATGGTGATGGTGGCGGTCCTCGTGCCCGTCCTGGCACTCTCCTACATTCACGTCAGTTCGGAACGAAAACAGGTAGCAGTGCTGCG
>JBLNFG010001300.1:0-3781 GCA_050263495.1 Myxococcales bacterium
AGGTATCTCGCGCGGCAGGTGAGACGGCACCAGTCATGTTCACGGGGGCAGTGTTCTTCAAGCGCATCGAAGAGGGTGATCTGTTTGCCTACAGTATTTGGGACCAATGCATGGCGCTCTCGATGCACCTCTTCACGATCACGACCCAGGTGACCGATGCACCGGAAGCCCTCCCCTACGCCACGGCAGTGGTACTGCTGGCCACGGTGCTCGTGTTCAATGCCTCGGCAATCATGCTGCGGGTTTACCTTCGCTCACGGAAAAAGTGGTGATGATCGCCCAACCAACAAGCGTCCCGCTAGACGCGCCGTTTGAGATTCTAGTCGAAGATCTGCGGGTTCGTTACGGGTCGAAGCCTGCTATCAACGGAATTTCCTTCAACGTCAAACGCAACGAGATCTTCAGCATTATCGGCCCGGCTCAATCCGGCAAGACCACACTGCTAAAGTGTCTCAACCGAACGCTCGAGTTTACGTCGAATGCCGTCGTTACCGGTCGAGTGATGGTCGGAGGCAAAGACGTCAAGTCCATCAAGGATCCGTGTGATCTACGTCGCCGCGTCGGCATGGTCGCACCGCTGCCCGTCGGACTTCCCTTGAGCATCTACGACAATGTTGCGTTCGCACCACGCGCCGCGGGGCTTCGCGAGAAGGCGGCACTGGACGAATTGGTCGAACGCTGTCTCACGCAAGCAGCCTTGTTCGACGAGGTGAAGGATCGTCTACATACGCTCGGCACCAAGTTGTCCGGCGGGCAGCAGCAGCGCCTTACTATTGCGCGCGCACTCTCCCATCAGCCCGACATCCTCTGCTTAGACGAATTCTCGATCGCCATCGATCCGGTCACGACGATGCGGATTGAAGATGTGCTCAAGGAACTCAAGCGAGAAATTACCATCGTGCTGGTCACCAATCTCGTACAGCAGGCTCGCCGCCTTGCCGATCGAACCATGTTCCTCTGGAACGGCGAGATCGTGGAGATGGACCAAAGCGCGGTGATTTTCTCAGACCACGCCCGCGATCAGCGCACCCGAGACTACGTGAATGGGATCTTCGGATGACCACGAATGCCGCAGCCAAACTCGAATCTGAGCCGTCCACTCATGCAATCGTCACTCGCGGCCTAAATCTCTGGTACGGCGAGTTTCAGGCACTTCGCGATGTGACGTTCCACGCCAAGCGAGGGCATATCACTTCGCTGATCGGTCCTTCGGGATGCGGCAAGACCACGTTACTGCGCTGCTTCAATCGGGTGAATGAGCGCTTCGGCAACGTGAGGACGACTGGAACAATCGAGATTCTGGGCAAGAACATCTACGACGAAGACGTCTCTCTGATCGAGCTTCGCAAGTCCGTCGGCATGGTCTTTCAACGACCGAACCCGCTTCCAGTCTCGATTTACGAGAACATTGCCTTCGGGATGCGCATCCATACGCCCTCGGGTGAACTCAGAAAGTCTGTTCTCGACCAGGCCGTCGAGAAAGCGCTGACCGAAGTTGGTCTCTGGGACGACGTCAAGGATCGACTCGATGATCGCGCCATTAATCTGCAACTCGAGCAACAGCAGAAATTGTGCATTGCTCGACTGCTCCCGGTCAAACCCGAGGTAATCCTCATGGACGAACCCTGCTCGGCGCTCGACGTCGAGGGAACTCGGGCCGTCGAGGAATTAATGTGGTCCTTGCGGGGTCAGTACACGATCGTGATCGTGACGCACAACATGGCGCAGGCGCGTCGAGCCAGCGAGGAGTGCGTGTTCATGCTGCTCGGAAAGCTGGTCGAGCATCAGAAGACTGAGGATCTCTTCATCAATCCGTCTGATCCGCGCACGGCCGAGTACATTGAAGGCCGGTACGGCTGACGCGCAGCCGCAATGGACGACACGGCGCGGAGTGCCAAGTGCCCTCCGGGGGCTCCAGACAACAGCATCTTAGCCGAGAGAAACTCCGGCAATTCGCGCGTAGGTATTAGAGTGTGATAGTCGTTCGCGAATTGCTGGTGCCCGTCCCCGGAAGACTCGGTGTACTAGCGCTCAACTGAAGGAGTGCACCCCCATGACTCAGTACGAAGGTGGCTGTCATTGCGGAAAGGTTCGATTCTCCGTCGAGCTCGAACTTGAGAATCTGATGACGTGCAATTGTTCGATCTGCGGCAAGACCGGAACCATTCTGGCGTTCGTGCCCAAGGACAAGTTCGAGCAAACAGCGGGAGCCGATGCATTGACGGACTACCAATTCAATTCCCGGAGCATCCACCATTTGTTTTGCTCGACGTGTGGAATTCGGTCCTTTGCGCACGGCACGACTCCAGACGGCAAGGAGAGCGTAGCAATCAATGTGCGGTGTCTTGACGGCGTCGACGTACACACCTTGAATGTGGCAACCAAGTTCGAGGGACGAAGCCTGTAGGTCGCCCCGGAGTGCGCCAACGAGCGACACTCCGAATCGCCGGGTGATTAGCAAGCCGCCTGGGTGCCAGCGAGATGGCGATCAGCGATCGTGTTCCTGCTCCGCCTGGGCGCTGGTTGCGCCACCCACTCGGCGCTTCTCGTCGTAGTTGAGCCCGTGTGCCCCCGCTGTCCAGCCTGGCGCCAGTGCGTTATCCGAGCCCACTCGAGGGCCTTGCTCGAGTTTGTCACTCGGCGAAACACGATCAGCTCCCAGGGAGCGCCCGCTAGCCGTCGTGGTTGTTGACTGTTGGTAGTCCAGGCTGGGCGAGCGCTGCACAATGGGTCGATTCTGTCGTGCCGCTCCAGCGCATCCAGTCGCGACCACAGCTATCAGCATGCCGCCCATCCATGCGTAGCGGACGGCTCGAGAAAGTGAGCTTCTGTTGCATTGGGTCGTCATAGAGTGCTCCCCTCACGCTGACTCTGTCGTTTGGTGTCCGTTCAAACCAAACCCCAGAGCCCCGGTCACAGCCGACTTGGTATTGAGCGACCCAGCCGCACGAGTGTGGCTGGCCTCGAAAATTGATCGTTATCAAGATGGAGTGTAAGACCCGGCGAAGCGTCTTCCCACCCCGAACGCAAGCTTTCAGCCGGGCTGAGCGTCCTCCTGGATCACGTGGAGTGATTGCGCAAACGAATAGGGACTGCGGCACGAGCAATGCAACCGCTGCTTAGGTTGACGATCAATGTGAGGGAGCCAGCCATGCATAAGCCGTGGAATTTCTCGTTCACCGTAGGCATGTTGCTTGCGTGCGGCGCGCCTCAGAATCCTCCGCAGGTACAGCCCTCTCCGGCGGGCGACGGGCCTTCCCCTGCCACCCCTGGCACGCAACCGACTGCGTTGCCTCCAAGCCCAAGCCCCCCGAAGGCTGCCCCAGAGAACCCGTCCTACCCAACCAGTCCGGGCAGCGTCACGTCTGATAATGCGGCTCGTAACCCGACCAAGTCGGGGCTAATGCTCGCACGAGCAGAGCCGGTGCAGGGATTCCCGGGCTCTTGGGGCTGGATTGGCTTCTCTGGAGGGAGCAGCGGAACGGGTATCGGCGCTGGCGGAGCTGGAGGAAGCATTGGGGCCACCACCGCGGTTGGTGGCCTAGGTGCGGGCGGAGACTTTGGAACAAGTCGCGCCACGGGAGGCACGATCGGGATTGGAACGCCATTGAGAGCGATGCGCGTAGGACGTTCAAGCGGCTAGAGCGCACTGCTGTCTTTCCGTGGTGGCGAAGGCCGTCGCTCTAGTAGCGGCGGTGATCACATAGCGTTTGGCGGTTCGTTTACCATGGGTACGCACCTTACGCTCAGCAAGTCTTGCACCGCGAACGCCGCTGGATCC
>JBLNFG010001301.1:0-4312 GCA_050263495.1 Myxococcales bacterium
TGGAAAGCTTCACTTCGTGCACCTTTCCACTCCCGGTCGCCCAAACCCGAATTCGCTGCGCGAATTCCTAGTACCCCTCACCTCGGTAGCACTCATCACTTCAAAAGATTCGGGGTACTAGAAGCCGGCTCGTCGCTAGCCCCGTGGAGCGTCCCCGTGGAGCGCGGCTCATTCTGAATCAATCCTACATGCAATGGGCGCGGGCCCGAACACCTACCGGTGTCCTACGTTCAATGCCAGGCGAACACCAGCAATACTCCCACTTCCCCCACCTGCTCCGCGGCGCCGAGCAGATCCCCAGTGATTCCTCCTAGCCGTCGCTTGCCGAGTCGAGCAAACCAGAAGCTAGCAACGCCAACGACCAACGCAGCCCCGGCGAGTTGCACCGTCATTGCGGGCTCTCGAACGGCAAGACCAGCTCCGATTACGAGTGTCCCCAGGGTTGCAATGAGCGGACAGGCGTGTGGACTGGCAAGTAGATCCTTACTCTTCGACGTGGAAGGCGACGCATGGGGCAAGAACGTCATCAACCAGACTGGCCCAAGCCTCGCTACACACCCTGCCCACGGAAGGGCTATCCACGCCACGGCAGCCGTCTGCGCAGTGAGTGCCACGCGAGCGATGAGCATGAGCACCAGAACAACCGCGCCGTAGCTGCCAATCCGGCTGTCTTTCATGATTTCGAGGGCGCGTTCGCGGCTGGTAGTCCCCCAGAGGGCGTCGGCGGTATCGGCCAACCCGTCTTCATGAAAGGCGCCCGTGACTGAGACGCCGACGAATACTGCAAGACATGCCGCCGCGAGCGAACCGAGTGCGGCACCACAATAGAGCGCCACCGCCGATAGCGCGCCAATGGCGCCCCCAACCAGGGGAAATGCCGACGGAGCCCAAGCAAAGTTGGAACTTGCAATCACACGTTTCCCAACCGGCATACGCGTCAAGAACGCGACAGCGGCCCGTAGTACCCCCAATAGTGTCGGGCCAGACTCAGAGCTCGGAACTGTCATGCGTTATCCCAACCGAACACGCGACATTCTAGATCGCCATTGTACAAGGTGTGCTCGAACATCGGACGCTGTCCATAGTATCGAGCGAACTCACGTTCCTGCGTCAGAACGACAATGCGCTGGCCTTGCCAACGATTGAGTGCCTGCGCTAGACGCAAGTCGAACTGCTCACCTCCCTCGAGTCGGACCCCATAGGGCGGGTTGGTGACGACCAATCCTGGGGTTTCTGGAGGCGTCATCTGAAGTACATCGCGCCTGCCGAGTTGCGCACTGACACCAAGGCGACGCAGGTTTTGCTTTGCGCGCTCGAGTGCATCCAAATCGATGTCACTGCCCGAGAGCGGAGCTACTGGACCTTCAATCGCCTCGCTTCGCGCCTGATCCCGCAATTCGTGGCACTGGCTCTGATCCGAAGCGCTAAAGCGCACGAATCGCTCGAGTCCAAACTGATCTCGGAGCAGCCCCGGTGCCCGACGTTGGGCGATTAGGGCCGCTTCGCACAAGATTGTACCTGCGCCGCAACACGGATCGTACAGCGGCTTCGTACCGTCGTAACCCGCCTTGCGGAGCAAGGCCGCCGCTAGGTTTTCTTTGATCGGCGCGACGCCACCCGAGGTGCGGTATCCCCTTCGATGCAAGGGCTCGCCCGATAGATCGGCGTAGAGCGTCAGCTCGTTGTTGGCGAGCCGAACCACGAAATGCACGTCCGGATCGCTTGGATTAACGTCACTTCTCCGACGATATTGCTCGCGTTGACGATCGACGATCGCGTCCTTGACCCGACGCGACACGAACTGCGAGTGCGTCAAGGCACTGCTCTTTACCAGCGCAGTCACGGCGAGCGTGCGACTCGGATCGAGCAGGTCAGAGGCGTCGTGGTCCCAGATCAGGTCGTAAAGCTCACTCTCGGAGCGGATCCTGGCGTCGAACCGACGCTCGAGTACGCGCACCCCAATGCGACTCCAAAGACAGACGCGAAACGCATTCTCCAGTCCGCCACCGAAGTGCACCCCACCGCGATCGCCTTGAACGGGAAAGATCCGAAGCTCGCGCAACTCTGCCTTCAGCAAACCCTCGGTGCCTTTGGCTGCAGTAACGAAGTAGGGTAGCGGTTCGCGCCGTTCATTCGGGGGTTGGCTTCGGGTCTGGCTCGGACGTTTCGGGGTCATTCGGGCACGTCATAGCGGATTCAAAGACGGCGGGTAGGATTGGCTGCAAGCGCCGTTGCATCCGCCTGTCCGATCGGGCCATCAAGCGCGAGAACCTCGCGAGATCGGCCGGGATTACTGTCCGGCCATCATCCGCGCCACGTCATCGCCGCTCTTGCCAATGGTCTTGAGTCCGAAATCGGCCCGTAGTCGCTCGACCACCTTAGGCGAGAAAAACGCTGGCAAGGTCGGACCCAATCGAATGTTCCGCACCCCCACATGGAGTAGCGTCAGAAACACAGCAACGGCCTTCTGATCGTACCAACACACTTGATACGAGACCGGTAGCTGGTTGATGTCGGCAATGTCCAGGTGTTTGGCCAACTTCCCGGCAAACGCGATCAGCGAGTAACAATCGTTGCATTGCCCCGCGTCGAGAACACGAGGAACCCCTTCGATGTCTCCGAGCGGCAGCTTCCAGAAGACATACTTGGCACAACCGGCAGTCAGGATCAGGGTGTCCTTAGGTAGAGCTTCTGCGACCTCGCGATAGTACGCACGTTTGCTATCGCGCCCATCGCAGCCACCCATCACAACCACGCGCTTGAGAAGCCCCCTCTGCAGCAGCGACAACAACTTGTCGATCTGGCCCCAGAGCGGGACGTGATTGAACCCACCCGGTCGAGTCCCTTCATCGATAGCGGTTGGCGGTGAGCACTCCTTCGCGAGCTCGATGAGACGAGAGAAGTCCTTCTGTCCATTCGGTAGGCGCGTAGACAGATGGGGAACGCCAGGATAACCCGCTACCCCTGTCGTGAAGATTCGCTGTTGGTAGCTCTCCTGAACTGGAGTGATGCAGTTCGACGTCAACAGGATCGGTCCATTGAAGGACGCGAACTCGACGTCTTGACGCCACCAGGCACTGCCGTAGTTCGCCACCAAGTGATCGAACGCGAATAGTTTTGGATAATAGTGCCCGGCTATCATCTCGCCGTTGGTGTAGATGTCGACGCCCGAACCCCTACTCTGCTCCAGTAACTCGTGAAGGTCGACCAGGTCGTGGCCGCTGATAAGAATCGCCGGCCTGTTACGCACACCGATCGAGATCTGCCTCGGCTCTGGCACGCCGTACGTCTGCGCGTGTACAGCGTCCAGCTGCTCCATCGCGAGCAGATTGATACGCCCCGACTCGAGTGCGAGCTGAAAGAGCCTGTCCGTGTCTGACTCGAGCACAAGCTCAGACAGAGCGTGCAAGACGAACTGTGTGATCTCTGGTTTGTGTGCCCCTAGGTAGGCAGCGTGGTGGGCGTAAGCACAAATCCCTTTGAGACTATACGTAATCGTCTCGCGCAAGCTGCGAACGTCCTCATCTTCGGACAGGAGCACGCCGGCACGATAGGCCTTGACGACGAAGCGCGAGGGGTCGGTTTCGTCCCAGGTGGCAGGGTCCGGCAGGTCAACGATCGATCCGCATTCTCGGAGCTGAGCGAGAAGCTTTCGCTTGATCTCCAGAGCTTGTGCGATGGCAGCGAGGAATCGATCCGTGTCGAAGTTCGTGTTCGTCACCGTCATGAACAAGGACTCATACACGAACTCCCCAAGCTCACGGCTTGGAGTCACGCCAGCTTGCAGAAGGCGTTCGGCGATGACGCCGATCCCTTTGACGACGAAGATAAGAAGATCCTGAAAGTTGGCGGTCTCCTCGCTCTTACCGCAATGCCCGCCAAACGTGCAGCCTCGACCGGCGCTGGTTTCCTGACACTGAAAGCAGAACATGTGCATGACGAACCTCGAACAATGCTGCAGTGACCTACGTCCCGTGTGAAGATGACTGAAGGCGCGGGAAACGGTCGTGCAGAATCTGCGTTGCGTGAGCGAGGCCTTATGCCCGCACGAGCTGGCAAACGAGCAGTACTTCCGATATGTTCTGGCCATGCCGACGGTCGTCCGTAGAGAAGCACGCAAGTCGCCGACGTTCCCTAGCAGGCTCATCGTCGCCTGGGGCAATGCCATGCTGGCGTGCCTCGACCGCTCGGAGGCGGAGCTGAGCGTGCTCTTGACCGACGACGCATCAATCCGCGTCCTCAATCGCGACTACCGACAGAAAGATCGCCCTACCGACGTTCTTTCGTTCCACTTCGATGGGGGCGCGAGTTC
>JBLNFG010001302.1:0-3789 GCA_050263495.1 Myxococcales bacterium
ATTCGGGGTACTAGTCTTTCCCGAACGAGCGATAGAAGTCGGCAGCGACATGACCGAATAGCCAAAGCGCTGCGCTCCCAAGCAGCAGCGCCCCCATCCGGGTGTGCTCCGCAGAGAGGAGCCACGCGCCGCCGATTGCGGAAGATCCAAAGACGCAACCGGTGAGCACGCGTCGGCCGAGGCGATCGAGGGTGGTGCGCGACTGCGTGCTTTCAGTCGTGATGCGCATTCGCCCCAAACGCAAATCTTCGAGCACGTCGCTCAACTGGTGCGGCAGGTTGGCCGTGGCGTCGCTCAAGCGTTCGATGCGTCGCAGCAACTGCAAGGTGACGCGCTCGGGCGAATAGCGACGCTTGAGCAGATTCAGGAAGTGGGGTCGGGCCTCTTCGAAGATGTCGAGGCTCGGGTCGAGCTGCTTGCCGATCCCTTCGACCGTCATCATCGCCTTTCCCACGAGCAGAAAGTCGGTAGGGATCTCTAGGCCGTATCCGTTTGCCAACCGCACGAGATCACGAATCAGGATCGAAACCTCGATCTCCGAGATCGGGCGCCCGAGGTAGCGCTCGGCGAGCATAGCCACCTCGGTACGGAACCGAACCGAGTCGACACGCTGCGTAGGGGTACCTATCGCCTCAATGGCGTCCGCAATCGCGTCGTAATCGCGCCGAATAGCCCCAACCATTAAATCGACCGTGAGGTCCCGCAGGTGCGGGCTGAGGCGTCCAACCATGCCCAAGTCGATGAGGCCAATGACGGGGCGCTCCGGCTCACCGAGCACGATGACATTTCCCGGATGCGGATCGGCATGGAAGAAGCCGTCATCGAAGATCTGCTTGATCATCACTTCGATCGCAATGGCGGCAATCGCGCGTCGGGAGACGCCGTCACTGATGGCGTCGTTGAGCTTTCTTCCGTCGAAGTACTCCAGCGTGAGCACTCGTTTGCTGGATGCCTCGCGGTACACGACAGGAAAGCGCACCTGCGGAAATTGTTCGAAATTACGAGCAAAACGACGGGCGTTTTCGGCCTCGATCGTGAAGTCGAGTTCTTCGTGCACGGTGTGATCGAATTGCCGCACCACGGCTTCCGGCGAATAGACGCGCGACTCGGGAATTGCGCGCTCGATCAAGGTTGCGAGCATGTGCAGGAGATCGAGATCGCTCTCGATCTTCTCCGAGATTCCTGGGCGCTGGACTTTGACTACGACGTCGCGTACGCCGTCTTCGGTGCGCAAATTGGCTCGATGTACTTGCGCAATACTCGCAGCCGCGAGCGGCTTTGGATCGAAGTGTTCGAAGACTTGGTCGAGGCTCGTCCCGAGTGAGCGCTCGATCTGCTCACGGATCTCGACGAAGGGAACCTCAGGTACTGCGTCCTGTAGCTTCTTCAGCTCGGCAATCAATTCGGCGGGCAGCAAGTCAGCGCGTGTGGAGGCAATTTGCCCGAGCTTGATGAATGAAGGTCCAAGTGCCTCGAGCACGCGCCGGAACCGAACTGCAAACGCGCTGCGGTCATCATCGGGGGGCAGTTCGGCTAGATCCGTCTCGACTTCCTCGGTCGAGCCGGAGGGCAGTGGCGTGTCCTTGCCGCGGCGGCCGCGTGCAAGTCCCAACCGCGCAACGATCTCTCCAAACCCGTAACGTACCAACACGGCCGAAATCTCTCGGAGACGGCCGATGTCGCGCTTGGCGTGGACAATGGAAACCATGGGATTGGAGACTTCTACGGCTTCACGACTCAGCCTGAAGTCCGACTTCGGCCCTGTCTGTAGCACCTGGCGAGATGCGGCCCACGAGCAACCAACTGCAGGGTCCCCGAACGTGCCGTCTTGCCTCTTGGCCAGCCATCAACGAAGACGCCGGACGGGGTGCGACCTTCTACCCTTGGGGTTAGGAACCTCAGCGGTACTGAAACACCAGCTCGTGGTCACAGATTCGGATCACGTCACCGTCGGCGAGAATCTTACGCTGGACGCGCTGCCCCAGGTACTCGATGCCATTCGTCGATCCGAGATCGACGATGCAGTACTGCGCACCATCGAATTCAATCATTGCGTGCTGCCTCGAGACGTTGGGATCTTTGATCGTGAGATCGCTAGTTTGCTTGCCACGGCCGATGACGAACTTGTCCTTCGTTACCGGAAAGCTCTGGCCTTGATAGCGAATGAGCAGCTGGCGCGGTGTCGCTGCAAATGCCGGCGCAGGCGCATTGGCTCCGCTCGAGAGCGTTCGCGTTTGCGGACTACCTGGCGGGAGCGGTGGCGGACCTGCTGCGCGCGCCGGAGGAGGGGCTGCGGCAACACTGGGTGGTAGCGGCGGCGGTCCTACCCGTTTACCTGCCGGACCGGGTGGGGCAGGCGGTACGTAGTGTCCGCCAGGGGCTCGCGGAAGAGCAGGGGATGCAGCCGCGAGTGGTGGCGCACCGAAACGAGGAGCGGCTCCCACTCCGGAGATTCCATGCGCTCCCGACCCCGCGGTAGTGGAACCTGTCGGGATTGGTGGAGAAGTCGGTACTGCCGCCATTGCGTGGGCTCCAGACCCATGACGAGGGGCGACAGCCGGGACTTCACCGGTCGGCATTCGCGCAGCGGGCGCGGCTGTATTGGGCGCGGCCTGCTGCGGTGGAGGTTGCTCGGTAACTGCCGAATGAGAAGACGCGACCGGTGCAAGGCTGCTCGTTGCCGACGACACGTTGTCGGAGCGTTGCGACGGTGTCGTTGGCGAGTAGCCGCGCTGCCGCGCGTACTGTTTCATCGCGTCGTTGATCAGATAATCAACGGAGCATTCCAGCTCCTTTGCCATCTGTTCGAATCGCTGCCAGAGGGACTCCCGGCATTGAAACTGTCGAGGAACCTTCTTGTTGGGGTCGGGACTCATGCCACGTTCCTGCCTGCCACCTACCGCATTTAGGCGCGGTCGTGGTCTGTCAAATCACTACTTTTTGGTTTCGCCACCACGAATGCGCCGTTCGATCTCTGGTATTACACAATAGCGGACAAATTCCCCCACCGTCGTGATGTCCTTCGTCTCGGGCTTTTGGTCAGCTCCCGGCACTTCGCACTTCCATTCACAATCTTTCGCCTCTTTTGCGCATTGAGGCACTTTTGCCTTTTCGTCTTGCAGACGCTTCACGGCTTCCAGGTCGGACCCGACGCCGAATTTGAAGTACCAGCTCAGGGCGGTCAACCGTGCAGGAACCGGATTGCCCGCCTCGGCGAACGTGTGCGCCAATTCTCGCGGCGCGTCACCCCCCTTGATCTCGTTGAGCGTGCCGCCATAAGTGAGCGGTTCGGCCATCGACATGTTCCGCGCGGCGCCCAGTTTGCTCATGAACTCAGGGACCTCGCGTGCCTCGCTCATTCGCAATGCCAGATCAGCAGGGCCGAATCGGACCTTCCAGTTCTTGGTGTCGAACAGGGAATACAGACGGGAGTACACGAGCTTCTTCGGCAACTCGCTCAATCGGCGGAGCACTAGGTCGCGCACGCCGTCCGGCGTTGCATCCGCGGCAGCGAGTGCAAAAAGCGTGTCGACTTGCTTGGGATCATTCTTGTCGATGTTGCCTTCGAGTGCCGCGACCGCTGCCACGCGACGCTTGTCGCTGTTGGTCGTATTGGAGGCGAACGTCAGCAGGTAGTTTACGACCGGCTTTCCACCCACCTTCTTCATCGATGACAACAGCCGAATGAGCTCTTCGTCTTGGTACGACTCGAGCTGTTCCTTAAATTGCTTGTCCGTGGGATTCAGCTTTGATTCTTGATTCGCCTTACGCAGCGTTGGTTCACGCTCC
>JBLNFG010001303.1:0-3643 GCA_050263495.1 Myxococcales bacterium
TCAGTTAGCGAAGTCTTGACTGACTGAGGATATTGGCCGCCTCCCCGGCGATTTCTCCTGGTATCACGTCGAAACGCTAACCCCTACACGCGTCTTTGCTCTGCGGGCGCTGAAGCAGGGCAGAAATGAGGGGGCGAGCGTGGCCCGAAGAGCGCTACCTCGAGCGGTCAAGAGGTTTGCGCGGACGCTATTCCGCGGCACTGCGCTAGATGAGTATGGGGCTAGCGCGCTCAGGTATTCGGCTCCGGCCCAGCCCCCCCGCCGACTCCACTTGTCGATTGCCGTCACTGCCATCAGCCGCGGTCGCAGCCATCAGTCGCCGTCGCTGATTGCCGTCGCGAATTGCCGTCGCTGTTTGCCGTCGCTGTGCAGAAAGTGACGAGCGAATACCTTGCATTCCCGCCGGCCAGGTTTATAACTGGTCGTATGATAAAAAACTCGGCCGAATTCGGATTCCGCATTCGGCCATTGGGTTTTTTGCGTGCAGAGCCAACGCGCGGGGGGCTAGGCGGCACTAAGGGCGATTCCTGAAGTCTTGGGAATCAGTGAAGTGGAGGTTGGGCGATGAATGCGCTGGTTGTGTTGTGGAAGTTGCGGTCCGATTTGCAGGCAATTTTGGCGGCTGCCGCACCCCAACAGGAGAAGTGCTCGAGCGAATCGCGTCTGGTGACCGAGTCCAAGATTAACCGGCATCGACAGGGATCGCCGGTAACGAAGCTGATCCCCCAGACGGAACTCGACGGGTTCGTGCTTGCCGATGACAGCGGGGCGTCGGATCCGGACGTAGCGCGCGGCTGAGCATGGCGCGGCCACGCAGTGATATCCAAGATCGTATTTTGGCGGCCGCCCGAGCTCGCTTCATCGCAGAAGGGGTAGACGCCGCATCGCTCCGCGCCATTGCCAAGGAAGCCGAGACGAGCATCGGCATGGTCTACTACTACTACCCGACCAAAGACGATCTGTTCTTGGCCGTCGTAGAGGACTGCTACCAAAAATTCCTCGAAGATCTCGAGGAAGTCCTCGGTAACCGTCAAGGTTACCAGGCGCGGGTGTGCGGGTTCTACGCTCGCTTAGGCGCCATGTCTGAAGGCGAGCGTGAGATCATCGATTTAGTGATCCGCGAGATGTTTAGCTCGAGCGACCGCCGCGACCGGCTGCGAACGCGCTTTCTTCGTGGCCACCTGCCGCTCGTGTTTCGAGTCATCACGGATGGGTTCGAGTCAGGAGAACTCGACCGTGACGTCAACCCTATCATTGCGATGGCCTGCACCTTGGCGATCGGAAGTGTGACCGCAGTGGTAGAGCGACTGATCCGAGACCGTTCGAGTGCTGCGAAGGATGAATCACTCCTGCCGGAATGCGTCCGCAACGCGGTCTGCTGCCTAGTGCCCGAATTGCCGGACAACGAGAAGCTGGCGGAACTGCTGAGTACGCTCGCAGTACGGGCCCTAGGTAAACGATAACCGCGCCTCCACGACCGCAGCAGTCCCTCGTACCGCTGCGGTCCTACTTTGTAGGCGTTTCTACTCTTTCTTCAACACGACGTAAGTCGTCGAACCGCTGCGCCACACGAGCGCCGGCGCCGGGCCCTTGCTCGCCTTGAACAGGCGCTGCACGTCGTCGGGGCTGTTCACGGGTTGACGCGATACTTCGAGGATCAGATCCCCTGGGCGCAACCCGGACCGCCCGAGTGGGCTATCGGGCGAGATATTCGTGACCACGACGCCACCCTTGACGTCCGGCGGCAAATCGAGCCTGCGGCGTAACTCTGGGGTCAGGGTCTCTAGTCGCACACCGAGCAACTCATCGGACTTCGGCGTGACCTTGCTCGGCGTGTTCTGCTCGCCTGGCTTGACCTTATCCGGCGATGACGAGAGCGGCACAGCAATGACCATCTCCGTCCCGCCGCGTTGGATTTTGATTTGCGCGGTGTGATTGCCGCCCGCCGTTGCAATCGCATTGCGGAGCTCACCTGTCGTGGTGACGGCGCGATTATCGACCGACAAGATCACGTCATCGCGACGAAGCCCAGCTTTTTCGGCGGGGGAGCCCTTAGCCACATCCGAGATTACGACGCCTTCGCTTGTCTTGACGCCTAAGCCCTTCGCCAAATCGGGATCGAGATTCTGAATCGTGACACCGAGCCAGCCTCGATCGACTCTGCCCTTCGATAGGAGCGAATCGACAATGGGCCGCGCCATGGCCGTCGGGATAGCGAAGCCGATTCCGACGTTGCCTCCGGAACGCGACAAGATGGCCGTGTTGATTCCGACCAGGTTACCCTCCATGTCGACCAGAGCCCCTCCCGAGTTTCCGGGATTGATAGCCGCGTCGGTTTGAATGAAATCCTCGTAATCGAGAATGCCGAGATCACTACGGCCCTTGGCGGACACGATGCCCATCGTGACGGTCTGTCCGACCCCGAATGGATTGCCGATTGCGAGTACAACGTCACCTAGCCGTAACCGCGCCGAATCACCCAAAGCTAGGGCCTTCAGCTCTTTCTTTTCATCTTTGATCCGCAACACCGCCAGATCACTCTTCGGATCGTTTCCGACGAGCTCGGCTGGGAATTCGCGATGGCCGAAGGCAGTCACCCGGATCTCATCCGCATCTTCGACGACGTGATTGTTCGTGACCACGATGCCTTCGCCAACGACGACGCCCGAGCCGAGCCCCTGCTCCTTGCGTTCACGTTGTTCGCCGTTGGGGGGCCCGAAGAAGAACCGAAAGAAGGGATCTTCCATCCCGGGGCCTCCCATCCGATTCTTCGCGACGCGCGTGGAAGAGATGCTCACCACGCTCGGCATCACTCGCTCCACCACGTCCGCGATGGAAGTCGGGTTCTGTCCTTGGGCCGCAACCCGCGCGAGCGACGGCGTGGGTAAGGGGAGCAGCGGCGACGGTTTCGCAGCTTCCGAGGATTGCGGCGCCCCGGATTGTGCCGGCGGTGCGCCGGACGGTGCGCGCTGGCACGAAGCCGTGAATAACAGGAGAGATACGAGCCAAGACTTGGTGTAACGAGACATCTTCAGCATGGGGCCTCTGTAGATCCGAGGTGCCAGAAATTGGAGCGCCGCGTCGGTACCAAAAGTCTTTGGCCGCGCGGCTAGAAGCGTCCAGCGGTGCCGGTCGATTCTTGCACTTTGAACTACCGAAAATACAGATCCATTCCCGTCCCCGCAGAACTGCCGTCCAAAAAGGACCTTCAGCCGACGAATCAACACGAATGTGCCAAGCCACAAGGGCGCGGCACCCGCACCGCTTGGCTGAACCATGGCTCCTTAGCGTTCAACACCCGCGGGTGGGGCTGTCGTGCCGAGACTGCCACGCATGCCAAGAAAATCCGCGATTTCGCGGGGGATGCGGCCAGCTAACGGGAGGGCGCGCCGCTTCGCAGGAGCGCGACGTGTTGGATGGATCGACGTATCGGAGGCCCAACAGCATCGCCGCTTTGCCGCAACGGGGCTAGTAGCGCGATTCAATTGAATTGATGGGTCCTACGGACCCGGCCGCTACGCAGCCATCGCGCTACTAGTTTTGTTCCGTTGGGCATTCACTGCGCCCTACGGGCGCTGCTCGCTGCCGCGAGCACCGTGGCCGTCCGTGGAAAGCTTCACTTCGTGCACCTTTCCACTCCCGG
>JBLNFG010001304.1:0-5161 GCA_050263495.1 Myxococcales bacterium
CGGGATCTATCCTGCTGGTGCATCATGTCGCGCCCGTTGGTCTGGGCGCCACGCTCGCTGGTAACGGCTGGTCTGGAAGCGGTGGCGGCTTCGCTATCCGCACCAGGCCGCAGCTCGACGGGTTGGGAATCGCGTTCGGCGCGTCCGCGGGATACGCCACGGTACAGTGGACTGCCGGGGCAAGCGCGGGCAACAATCCGCCGCAACCGCGTGCCACCTATTGGGCTTGGAATCCGCCAGCCTTCACTTGGTCAACGAGTGGAGTGACGGAAACGTTGACGGCAACCGCCGCTTACACGCACACGCAATCGCCCTTCACGCTGGGAGGAGTGAAGGGCGGGGAGCCGTTCACCGGCTGGATTGGCGAACTATTAGTGTTCGATCGGGAGCTTTCGACCAGCGAGCGCGACACCATTTTGGACTATCTCCGGAGCAAGTGGGGCGTACTCTGATGGTACGGTGTACGCCAGTACAGTGACGGCCGCACACCGACAAGTGACGGCTGCACACCGATATGCGAAAGCCGCACGCCGATTTGGCGCGCGGCCTTCCTTTCGTTAGGTGCTTGATGCAGATCTCGAGAGGTTCTCACCCGAAAGCCTCTCGATACAGCTCACGCGCTCACCAGGTGGTGAACGACGCCCAAGCTTGGTTTCCGCTCGTCGTGTAGATGCAATAACCGCCATTCTTCGCAGGTGGCAGCGACGACCACGATGCCCAGTTGCACGATTTCTCGACGCCATTGACGTACAGCTTGCGCGGGCTGACGAAGTTGCCGCAGACGCCGCTCGTCAAAGCAGCGGTGGTCTCGTGGCAGGTCGCGTTGCTCCCCAAGTTGCCCGACTGATAGTTCTTGGTGCTGAACTTGGTTGGATTCGAGCAATAGCCGGCGCACGGCCCATTGCACGACCCATTGTCTTGGTGCGTGCAAGCACGAGCGTTGTTGTCGCACACGTCCGTAGTGCATGCATCACCGTCGTCGCACGTCACTGGTGCGCCGGATTGGCAGACTTGGTTGACGCAAGTTTCGGTTCCATTGCAGTACAATCCGTCGTCACACTCGGCATTCGAGGTGCAGCCCTCGGGCGGCTGCGCGTAGACCGTGATATCGTCGATGACGAAGCCAGTCTTGGTGTTCTCATAGATCGTGACGCCATAGAAAGCCAACTGGATCCGAATGTTCGTTGGCCCCGTTTTTGGCAACAACTCCGAGATGTCGAAGCGGAGCTCCTGCCAGGCGTTCGTCTCATTCAGCTTCTTGCCGCCATTGTTGTTGCTCGCGACGACCTGGAACTCCCCACCATCTACGGAGACAAGTACCTCTGCCCGGTCGAATTCCGAGCTATTCTCGGTTTGCAGCACGTATTTGAACCCGAGCTCGGCCATGCCGGGTTTGGCAATCGCGATCACGGGGGAGGTGATCGTGTGGCGCGCTGGATTGCCCACGGCGAAATTGCACGAGCTGTCCTTCCCATAATACAGACTGCCGGGAGACGTATGCCCTGGCCGACTATCTGCGCAAGCCGTCGACTGATGCCACACGTTATCGGGATCGCTATCGACGGTGAACCCGTCGAGGCCATTCGCGAACGTCGCGGTGTAGATCGGCTCGGGAGCGCCAACCCGCAACTTGACGGGTTCGCTCGTCGTTCCGACGCCGGAGGTTTCGTTCACGAACTCTATCACCGCGCTGTAGCTTCCATTCGGAAGAAGCGCGGCTTGCACCTGATCGATACTCGCCGTGACAGTGGCACTCTGTCCCAACGCGATGGTGCCACCCGTGCTGTTCACGCTCAACCAGTGAGCATCGGCAGGCGCCTTGACTGAATAGGCAAGGCTCTGCTGCGGACCCAGGTTGTGCAACGTGTAGGTCACACTGGCTGGGGTGAATGGGCCATCGCTGGGTCCCTCTGAAACGAAGTCCAAACCTTTGACCACGAGGCCATCGACCAGCGCGGGGCAGTTCATGCCGTGCTGGTTGAATCCTGCGCAGATCTCGGCGTAGTGGGGGGTTCCATTCTCCAACAGGCCGTCGTCATCATCCAACGTCAGCAAATCGACCGCAATCGACTCGTTGATGCTGGAACCCGAGTGCATTGGGATCGAACTAAAGACCAGCGAGCGAATGATATTATCGGCGTTGGCCGGTTCTGTTACCTCAAGGCGCTTCCAAATGTCCCAAATAGTGCCCGAGAGCATACTACCGCACTGGTAAATGCCATTCCCGCACGAGGAACATTGGGCTGCGTCGTACTGACAGGTGGAAGCCGCGTTACGCATCGGCTCATTGCACTGATTTAGGTGGTATCCGATCCCGATCCTCGAGTCTTTCGAAAAGAGCATCGCAATTGTATCGGACATACCCTCGCCGTACTCCGCCTGGCCGCTACCTGCCGAGTCGATGATGTGATGTCCAAATTCGTGGTGCACGATGCTACGGAAAGCCGTATTGGTGCGCTCCGAATTGCTTCGACAGAAGTTGAGGGTACGCGGCAAACCGTCGTCGTAGTACCACGCGCCGCCCGTGCGGTCGCAAAGCTGTTCGTCGAGGTTGACATTGATCTGGAAGTTCGTCTGCTCCGCAATCACCGGATACTCCGGAACGTAGCTGAGCAGCATATCCCGGATATCGTTCGCTGCTTTGTAGGCATTGAGCTGGGCCAGCACTCGTTCGCGAGGAACTTGGGTGTCACGATGCAGGAAGTCTGCAGGCCCCGGCGGGGTGACATTCAGCGACATCGAGTCGCTGCTTGCTCCCGCGTCGATCACATTAAAATACTTGCCGGCGACGTCTGAATTGACGGTAATGGCGCCGCTACCTGACTGCACAATCGTGAACGCGCCGGTGGCGTCCGCCATTGCGTTCCCGGCCGTCGAGGTAACACTCGCATACGCGAGCGGCACAGTCCCTAGTTCGCCGCATTCCATCGCCTGAGGGCCGGTAATCACCTCTGCCTTGACGCTCCCGGTGACGTTGAAGTGGAGGTTGCTCTCCACGTGCAGGATGTCTCCTGTGTCGGCGTCTGCAACGAACGTCCATTTCCCTGGTCCATTGGCGTCTTGCGCGGTGTACTGCATTGCCAAGACGGGCGTCGTCGCCTTGGAGCCGACCCCCGCAAAGATGGTCCGCGTCGGGGTACTCACGTTGGAGAGCGCCGTCGGCATCGGGATTGACTCTCCCGCGAGCTCGGGGTTCTCCCGCAACGCCTGCAAGGACTTGACCAAATCCACGGAGCGAGCGCGACGACCAGCGTGCGCCTTGAAGTTGCCCATCGGTCGCAGATCCGCATTAGCCCATACGACCGGGTTGTTGCCCTCTTCACGCACGAGCGTACGCAGACCAGCGCGGAACACGGGGATTCCATCGCGCTGCTGTTGGTAGTTGAAGAGGCGGAACTTGTACTTTCCGGTGGCGGGGTTGTACATCAATCCCACGCCCTCATCGCTGGGTGCCGCAGCCGTTCTGGACTTTGCTGAAGCATTGAGCTTCGTCGCCGCAAGCTCATCGGCGCCAATGCCAAGCTGTACGGCGTGCTTCTGGCGGAAGCTTTCTGCAGCCGCGCCTGGTGTTTTGCCCGTCGCGGCTACACCGTGCATGCGCCGACTGCGGTCGCGTTGGGCGTCATTCTTGATGCGCGGGTGCGTAGCCTTCAGGGGGGCCGTAGCCGTGCCGACAGAAACGGACTCTTCCGTTTCTCGGACACCGCTGACTGGCCGCTCGTCACCCGTACTGCAGCCGATCAGGCTCGCAGCCGCTCCCAACGTATACAACGCACTAAATCGAACGATTCGTTTCTTACAAGACATTCCCACGACTCCTCTGTTTCCCTCGCGGTACATGCCCCGCGAATTCGGGAGAAGAAGCGTTACCCGTCAGGTATTTCAGAGACTGTAGACCCCATGATTGGCATCACGGCGTCGCTGCCGGTTACGTATTTCTCCCAAGAGCTGTGAGTCACCAGAAACGAAAACCTTCACCAAGGTTCGCACTTTTCCTGGATGTTCGTTGCCCAGGGTGACCGACCAGGCGAGTGAGACCGTTACCAACTGCATCGCTGTGGCGTGGCCTCGAATTGCGCCGACGATTCGTTCATCGTGATGACCGCATGCCGTGTGCAGGCTATTCCGTACTGATCGGAATGCCCTTTTATCCCGTGCACGAGTGCGTAGCGAATCGGCTCGCGCTACTTCGACGCTTGCTGAGTCTTACACCGACTCGTACAGGCCACGGACCCGTCGCACTGCTCACCGAAAGCGTCGTCCACTACATGGTCACCGCAACGCGAGGCGAACTTGCACAACGTGGTGCATGCGTCAACGTCGTATCCAGCTTTGGGTTGAACATTGCCAGCGCCGGCATCGCACTGCTCATCCCCTTCTACCTTCCCGTCGCCGCAGAGCTCGGACTTGCACTCAGCACTGCAACCATCTCCGTCTTGGACATTACCGTCATCGCACGCCTCGTAGTCCGCGTACAAATAGTCTTGATGCCCGTAATACTGTCGGTAGGCTGCCGGAGCGTAGAAGAAGCCGTTTGACTCGTAAAAGTAGTAATAGTCGTCGTAGCTGTCGACGACGCCGTTGCCGCAAAGGGCCCGGCCGCAGCCGTCCTCCGTTGCGGTGCAATAGGTTCCACTCGGACAGATGAGCTTGCCGCACTCCTCGAGAGTTGGCCGGCTGCACCCGCCTAGGGTCCCAAGCAGCAAGACCATGCCGAGATTGGGTCGCAACGCCCAGAACCGCCCCACGCGACGCCACAAACCCAAAGAAGCCGCTGCAACCCGTGATCCGGTGTTGCGGGACGGATTTGGCAGCACCCGCCTCTGCGATTGCGCGTCAGGACGAAATGCGCCTGCTACCACACGAGTCTCTTTGTCCGCGAACATCCCAGCTGGCTCCTTTTAGAATGTACCGTACGCCGCCGCACCCCACACATTCGTTCCTAACAGAGGAGCAAATCCGGCTTGGCGATCCCGTTCCTGTGGTGTGAATCGTCGTTCCCTTGCCCGATTGAACCAGATTCCGAGAGCGCCTGCGGTCAGCGTCACGCCACCGACGAGGTACGCCACTGTCGAAGCCGTCTTCAGCCGATCCGATTCCCTTCGGTGGTCGGAGGGATCAGGGCAACCGTGCGCACAATGGGCGGTGTTGTCGACGTAAC
>JBLNFG010001305.1:0-7392 GCA_050263495.1 Myxococcales bacterium
GGTAACGAGGGGAAAGTTCATGGCGGATCGCGGCCGCAATAGGATAGAGGCTTGATGACCGCGCGCCAGTGTGAGGTGCGGCGCAGAGCGCGGGGACGAATGGCGATTCGCAGCGGGGCAAGCACGAATCACGATCCGAACAGAAGCAACGGCTCAAAATTGCGAGCGCGACGGAGCCGTGCGGCTTGGGGTTGCATCGAGCATCGGTTCGGCCTATGGCTGCGCGTGATGCGCCGCAAATTGCCTTTCTGCCTGAGCCTAGGGATGGCTATTTCCCTGTTCTTGGTGAAGGTAGCGGGTTCGGTAGCCGCTCCAGCCGAAGGGGATCCCGTCATCGCGACCGCTGGCTCCTCCACGGTCACCGTGAGTCGCATCACCGACGGCTTCGCACGTCTCACCGATTTCCAACGCAAGAAGTACGGCGCGACGCCACACACACAACTGCACGGATATGTCGAAGAGGTGGTGGCTCGCGACCTGGTCTTGGCTGAGCGGGGTAAGCGGAGCGGGCTCCTCGAGTCACCCAGGGTGGTTGCGCTGCACCAACTGGTTCTCGCCGAGGCGCTGACAGAGCGGCTGCGCGAGCGGGTTTTACGCGACAATCCGGTCACCGACGTCGATGTGAAGAACTACTACGAAGCGCATCCCGAGTTGTTCAAGACGCCAGAGCGGATTCGACTCCTTCGGCTCTTGGTGGACACGGAAACCGAAGCACAGGAGCTGATCGAAAGGGCGAAGAAGCTGCCGAACATGGACGATTGGCGGAACCTGGTCCGAGAAAAGACCAAGGATCGGGCTACGTCTGAACGCGGCGGGGACCTCGGATTCGTCGCCGCCGACGGAACTACCGACGTGCCTGAGCTCGAGGTGGACCGCGCACTCTTCGCAGCGGCAAAAGAGGTCAAAGACGGGGAGCTCGTTCGCAACCCCGTCGCCGAAGGAAAGCGCTTTGCCGTGGTGTGGAGACGAGGCAGTGTGGCGGCCCGCTCGATCGCTCTCGCGCAGGAGAGCGATCGGATTCGTCAGCTGCTCTCACACGATCGAGTTGAGCTCGAGCTCCGTGATCTCTCTCTCAAGTTGCGAAAAGAGCACGTGCGGGATTATCACCCCGAGCAGGTCACTGACCGGGAGTTTCCGGAACAGGCCGAACTTCCCGCAAAGCGGGACGACGACGGGTCCGCGGTGCCCGCGCCGTCCGCGTCGTCTGCGCACTAAGACGGCCCGTGTTCGCTCCCCTTGCCGCGCATGGCGGCGGTTGGAACACGGCCGTGGGCCGAGCTCTGGGCTCACGAGGACGCAACCAGCTTGAGCCCGAGTTGCTTCTTCGGGAGAAGTGCCAGCGTGGGTGGTGGGGGCGAAGCCCGAACACCGGACGGACGCGGTCACCGAGCTCGGCCGACCAGGATCCCGCCGGTTGTCGACCTTCGGAAGAATCTGCTGGAACCTACGGAATGCCGAGGATTGGGAAAATCCGGGAAGCCCGACTATACTCGCCACGTACAAGCGTTGCCGCACGACGGTTGGGGATCTTCCAAGCCTTCGCAAGCGGAACTATTTCGCCAAGAGGGTCATCACGATTATGCGCCAAATCAAAGCTTATCGGTCTGTTGGTCTGCTCATCGCGGGCACATTGCTGTGCGCCGTAAGCTGTGTCATCGAGACCGACGACGATGGCGGCGGCGAGGGCGGTACCACGAACGTTG
This sequence comes from Myxococcales bacterium, assembly GCA_050263495.1. Taxonomy (GTDB): domain Bacteria; phylum Myxococcota_A; class Polyangia; order Polyangiales; family Polyangiaceae; genus FEN-1139. The sequence continues at coordinate 1,704 of JBLNFG010001305.1, forward strand.
CTACGGGCGGCACGACGTCCACGAACACGGCCAAGGTAGGCGGGGCAACCGCAAAGGGCGGCTCGACTGCTCAGGGCGGCGCCACCGCGACCGGAGGCAAGACGGGAGCTGGCGGCAGTACGACTGCTGCGGCCGGAAGCTCCAGCGTCGCCGGCACGAGAGCGGCAATTGGCGGCTCCAGCGCAATCACGGGCGTCGCGGGCAATGCCGGTACACCAGGCGCTGGTGGTTTTGCGGGAAGCTCCTCGAGTGGTGTCGCGGGAGCGACTGGGGCCACCTGTCTCGATAGCAATCAGTCGGTGCTCAATCCCTCCGTCTGCCCCAACATTCCGAGCCAGTGTGGTACCGGGCCGAGCCCAGCGCACACTGCGTGTATCACCGCATGGGCAACCTATTCAGCTTCCGTCGCGAACGAGATCCAGCGCTGCATTGCTTTGATTCCCGTGTCGCAGGACCTCTGCAATGTCACCCAAGCTGCACTGGATTTCTGCGTCAGCTCGACGGTGGCTCGTGTTTGCCCAACGGCCACGGCAACGACCCTCTGTGCGGCACTCGTGGTTACCTGCAACACGCTCGACACGGCTGCCTGCCAGTCGCGAGTTGGAGCCGCTCTGGACTTCGACGGCACAGCCTTCTTCAACTGCACGCAGGCCTCGACGGTCGCAGACTGCAACGCGAAGGTCCTCGGTTGTATTTGAGTTCCAACGAAGCAAGCTCTGGTTGGGGGCCCCACCAAGCTCGGTGGAGCCCCACGTCTGTCGACGCGTACTCTCGAGCATGAGGCGCCGGAGGTTGCAAACGACGTGGCTCCTCCCAGATGCGCGGAGCGGAAGCGAGCACATCTTTGGGAGGAGCAAGCTTCGGCTCGCAGTGCGAGCCGAAGCGGTGGTGGGCATCAAAGTCCGAGACGACGATCCCTTCAGTCACTTCGGGTAACGGCGTCGGAGGTGCATCCCGTTCAGCTTGGATACCGGCGCCATTACTGGGCGCGGCGGCGACGTCGGAGGTGCATCCCGTTCAGCTTGGATAACGGCGCCATTACTGGGCGCGGCGGCGACGTCGGAGGTGCATCCCGACCATCACTGCCAGTAATCCTAGAGCCGCGCGCGTTGGGTTTGCGCCCTGCCCGTCCATGCGGCACGCGCAGCCGCCCGTTTCAGATCCTGCCGCGCCATGAGCAGCCGCTGTTGCCTGGCCATTGCCGCCCACGGGAGCGCCAGTGCCGTCAGCGTCCGCCGCAGCTGTCGAGGATTTCGAGCTAGTGCCGGTACGCCCACCGGTGTTGGCGGTCGTATCATCCGAAGCCGGATCGCCGCTGCCATTCGAATTGCCGGAGTTGCCGTTGCTGTTCGACGGATTTGAACTGCCCGAATCTCCGTTGGCGTTCGAACTGTTCGAGGCGGCGCCGCCGTTGCTGGTGTTGCCCGTGCTGGTGGCATTGCCATTGCTCACGGTGTCCTTCGAGGTTGCGCCGCCCTTACCCGCCTTGCTCGATCCAGAGCTCGCTGCACCAACGCCGCTCGACGCCGTGCCATTACTCGCGCCACCCTTGGTAACTGAAGACGAACCCACGCCGGCAGAACCACCCGCGCCCTCGCAGTATTCGGACGCGCCAATGTCCGGCGCGGCACCGCACGGCACGGCGTGTTGATCGATGTCCTGATTGAAGGTGGTTTCGAATAGGGCTGCTTTAAGTGCACTCGCAGCGAGAGACCCATTGGCGGCCATGCTGATCGCGGTGGCTTGATCAATCGCGGCCTTGCTATTCGCCGTCAGTCGATAGTCGTCCGTGAATGCGAGGTCCGCCAAACTGACCTTTTTTTCGCTCGCATCCAGTGTCAGGCTCCCGACCGAGGCGTTAGCTGGCACGAACAGATTGTTACTGTGGTCGGCTACGTTGTGCATGAACATCATGTTTCGAGTCGACGAAATGTCGTCCACGAAGATGTTGTTCTTGACGATGATTGTACCGGGCTGAAACCCGCTGTCCTTTTTGTAGTACTCGTTATCCGTGGTGTACTTCGTACCCGTAGCGTTATTGGTGTAGTCGGCTACCGCAAGCGCCATCATGAAGTGACCACCACCGGAGTCCCAGTACTCAGCGCTTCGCGGCGTGTGGATGATGGTGTTATTCGCGAAGACCACGTTCTTGAAATCCGTGTTGACCGGCTGCAATAGGTACAGCCACATGCTGTCGACCGACACGTTGTAGGAGACCGTAACATTCTCAATGATGCCGTGATTCTCCTGAATTCCACCGCCTGAAGCGGAAAAATCACCGGAACACCCCTCCCACAACCCGACGCTCTTCTCGCAATAGTTGTGGTGAAAGCTGACGTTGCTGATGGTCGACCCAGCCTTACCGTTGACGATCTCGAGGCAGCCCCCTTCGTTGCCGCCCAAGGTCGCGTTCTTACTCTGACAATTCACCGCGCTATTGAACGCGACTTCGTTGTTCGATGCCATCACCATGTAGCCCTCGGCGCCGCCGGAGTTGTCCATGCTGCCACCGGACTGACTCCAACCGAGATCGTGCACCGAGTTACCAATGATCTTGTTGTTCTCTCCCATGATCCCGAATCCGACGTTCGCAACCGCTCCCGTGCCGTCGACATCGCAATCGCGCACAGTGCTATTGCTGTTCACGTTGACCCCGTTGACCGCCTTGGTCCCCGTGGTTGGGATCTGGATCCCTAAGCCTTCCACGACGCTCGAACTAACCGTAAGCGTACCGACGATCACGGGGCGCGGTCCATCGCCGTAGGTCGTGATCGTGACATTGTTGGCGTTGAGGCTCATGGTCCAGGTGCTACCGCGTTTGAGATGCACGGTATTGCCGCTTGCACCACTGAGGCTCAGCGTCTTCTTGGCGTTCGCTTCGCTTTTGCCGTCCTTACCGTCGTCGCCAGCGACGGAGTCGAAGTAGAGATCAGCACCGAGGGCAGGCAGTGTCGCTACACATATCGCGCCAGCGGCGCCTGCTGCCAGAAACGTTCGAGTTCGCATCATGGCCATTCTCCGAAAACGAAGTCGAGGGCGCGGTGCCCTCCAGGGAACCCTAAATTTCGGACCGTGTATCGATGACAAGAGCTGCACCCCTGCAACAATTAATGCCGTCCTCGCTGCACGATATCAAAGTCGAACTGGCGCGACGTGCGAGCATGTCGGCCAACATTGGCTGTGTACCTTGAACCACGAGAAGGCTCGCCGAAGGCGGACTTCGACGGAATTACGACGTGGCGCGACACGTGGCGTGGGAGCTGAATCAGTGGGTGCGACGAGAAAAGGAGACTGCTTTCGCCAAGATGTCTTCGTAACCTAGAACTCCACCGCCACCACGTCGATTGGACCGCGCACAGCGAGTGCCGCATGGTACCCCGCCTCGACCCTTAGGGTCCGCATCTCCCAGTGTGCGGGCTCTTCGGCGTCGTCGCGCGTCCAGAGGAGGCGCGCCTGCACTCGCGGATCTGCCTCGACGGCGAATGAGCCGAGCTCTAGTGCCAGCCCCATCCCGATCGCTTTGATGTACGCCTCCTTACGCGACCAGGTCGCGAAGAAGCCGTTACGACGCAGGGCTTCCGGAAGCTGCAGGAGTTGTTCGGTTTCTCTTGCGGAGAAGAATCGTTTCGCGATCTCGAACCAGTCGTCGAGTGGGCGGATCTTTTCCACATCTACGCCCACTTCACGCGCATTTGTGACGGCGATTAGGCATTTATTGCCCGAATGGGAGAGATTGAAGCGCACCGACGATGAATGGCTCGGATCGAGTGCGGGCTTTCCGTGTTCCCCTTGGACAAAGACGAGCTGCTCTGGAGCAGACGCCACGTAACGGCTAAGGATGAGTCGCGTCACACCGTGGCTCACAATATAATCGTGCTGGAGCCGTTCGGTCACGAAGCGCGCGGCGCGCGTACGCTCATGGTCACTCAACACATTGCGCAGCGACTCGATGTCGTCATAGTGGCGACTCAGATCGATGTCGTAAAGGTGCACGGCAGCGGCGTCGAGGGCGTGCTTGGTTTTGCCATCACAAACGCGAACCGCCGGGGGGGCGATTACTTCTGTGTCGTTAGTTGGACGCAAGCCGTTCATGCGGCGGAGAGACTAGCACGCCGGTCCGGCGTGAAAAGGCCGCGCAAAGCTTTCGAGAGCTCGCCTGAGGGGATGATGTCAAAGCCCGGTTATACCAGGGAGACTCAAAACGTCGCGAGGCCCATCAGACACATATCGAACCAGGAATTTTTGTCTGCTCGGCACGACGCAACGAGTTGTAGCCCTTGGATGGGCCACGCCGGGTTGTACGCCACCCCGGGATCCCAACGATCCCAGCAGCGCGTGGTAAGGAATTCCCAAGGCAGCTGGATCGTCGTTGCGTAGTCGTCCGTTTCGTCGAGATCAGCGCAGTAGTAGTTGCCCTTCGTGTCCGCGAGTTGAAGCCTCAGAATCGCCGTACCCGCCATGTGGTACGTCAACGCGACTCCGGAACTCCGCGCCTTCGAAGGATCGAAGTCGAAGCCAAGGCCAACCTTGGATTTCCACGATGGATCCGCCGCGATGGTGCCGTTTGCGCACAAGCCACTCGCACTAATCCTCGACAATGCCGGAACACAGCGTGAACCATCGCACTTGGGCACCACCTTCGTATCGGCTCGATTGCCCTGCGCATAGGTATAGCCGTAGCCCTGACAAGTTCCGGCAGCTACCCAATCGTCTGACGCGACGGAGATGGCACCGTCCTTTGCCAGTTCGCAATAGCCGTCCGAGCCAAATCTCCGATTGGCAGCTCCGAGTCCGCTCTTCTGAGCCGTGCGCCCCTGATTTGCCCCGGCGTCGTCATGGCCTGCGTCGACTGCGCTCGATAGTGTCTGCCCAACCACGACCGACTTGACGTAAAGCTTGACGGGGATCTCGTCCGTCGTAGTGCGAGTCCGCTGCACCTGAATGCCGATGGCACCCACGTTCGCAGCGCAGAACCCATTGTTTCCGCGCCGACTCGACGGACGCAACACCACCTCGTGAAAGCGCGAGACATCTGAAAGCGTCGCGCTCGAGACTGACGCGGTCGTACCCCATGCGTAATTCGAGGCGGCATCGCCCTGCGCGTACACACGGACGTTAACCGGTAGATGCGGCCGACTTACTTCGAGCGCCATCTTGGCGACGACGGTCGCGCCATTGAGATTCGTGCTCGCAGCAAACCACTCGTCGATAATGGCTCCCCCACCCCAGCCTTCACCTGCGGGAATCGTGAATGCCAACAATGCACACCCGTCGGCACACAAGCCCGGATTGGATATGGGCCCGCGCTTGGTGGTCGTGAACGACGTACCTGGCTGGCTCGAAGCGCGATTCAGTGTCCAGCGCGACGCATTGCCAAAAATATTGAACTGGGACTCTTCGTGATAGGTGCTCGGAGTGGAGCTACATTTCGCGGGCGCCACAGCGAGTGCAGCCCCTGCTGCGCCTGGGTTACTGGCGGCTAATAGCGCGGACGGGCGTATTTCCGCTCGAATCGACGTCGAAGGTTTCCCGCCGGTCGCGACTTGCGGTTGTGCCGTCGTCTCGATCACGTGCTGAGGTGGCGAGCTCGTCTCAACGTCGGTTTCGACAGACCCATCGACGGACTCCGACGAATCATCACTTGGTTTTTCGCTACCGGGTTGCTGTTCACTCGAGTCCCCACACGAGA
>JBLNFG010001306.1:0-2563 GCA_050263495.1 Myxococcales bacterium
TCTTCCAGCGTCATCGTTCGTTGGTCGTTTTCGCCGAAATCAATGGTGTAACTGTGGGATGCTATGGCTGCTGCTTGCATGGCTTGTGGGGCTGCGGCGGTGTCGCCGACTGATACGGTAGGAGGTTGCACACGGCCGTCGATAACGATGTCGACTCCGCATTTGCGACAACGAATCTTGGCAAGTCGATTCTGGACCTTGTCATCTCCGATCGAGTACTTGGCTTCGCAAGATGGGCAGGAGATCTTCAACGTAGTGCTCCGGGTTTGGGCAATGAACTCACACTGAAGAAGCAGAGGGACATTCGTGGCAGTCGTCCTGCGTTGGGCGAACCACCTGGCCGCCGGGACTTGCAGCGGCGGGGCACCATCTTCTATCAACTCTGGCTGGATTCGCTAGGGTACGTTCAGCCGAATGAAGAGTGAAACTGTGTGCTCTGGTGTAGGTGTTCATTTCCTTCGCAGGTCTGACAGAATATGGTGATGTGAAACGAATAGTACGTCGAGTCTTGGATCCCTGATAACCGGGAGCGATTCCAGGTGGGTTGGTCGTTCGAATCCCGACCGCGCGGCTTTCCGTGGGTAGTCGGCTTCCAAACATTACGATGATGGCCACCTTTCACGGGCGCTGTCGAGACTTGACTTGAAGGACTTAATTCCTTTTCGCAGCTGCTACCACCTCTCATCTTGGAAGATTAGGGGGAGCCCATTCGTTGAACGTCGCCATCGCGGGTAGGCGCGCAGTGCAGTTGACTGAGGTATGGACGAGTGCGAATTGGGCGAATCTGGGCCGCCGCGGATCGGCATCGCTACGGAGGTGATTCGCGTTCGAGAGCGGCTCGAGAGCGCCGTTCGTCGACGGGCGACATGGGGCCTATGCCTTTCCAGCCAGCCTGGCGGGCGGCTGCGCCAGTTCATGTGCCCCGGAGACACCTGCCAGACGCAAGTCGGCAATTGCAGACTTGCCCGAGGTGACGTCCATCGCGCGAACATGTAGCAATCCGTCGGCGTCAATCCCGAACGTAACCGCGATGCGAGTCTGACCCCGCACACCGGTGGCAATGCCGCTCAATTGGACCTCACCGAGTTGCACGTTCTCGTCGAACAGCCGAGATTCTCCTTGAGCCACTCGAATATTCACGATCTGCTGGTTGTCTTGCGCTGTCACGTATTCCCGAGTGCGTTCACATGGCACGGGAGTGTTTCGATTTACTACCACGTCGACGTATCCACCCACCGTTTCTACGCAAAGGCTCAGTGGGGTCACGTCAATGAGCAGCACTGGACGACCTGACGTCGAGTATGCCCTTGGAACCGGCGCCACAAGTGGCGGCAGCTCCAGATCCAGTGGCCCCGGAGCGACTTGGCTTTTTCCAGCATTCGCGCTGGGAGGATTGGCGAAGTGACCCTGTGCGAAAGGTGCAGGCGGTTGTCCAAAAGGGATCGTAGCGCGCCCTGTTGAACCCGCACTTACGAGTCTGCTGGGTTCAGGTGCGACCGCCGAGGCAGGAGGGCGGACTGTGGGCTCGGGTCGTCGCGAGGACAAGGTCGATTCGTCTGGGGATCTCACCTTCTCCGCGTTGAGTGGACCGGAGGTCGACAGAAAGTCTTCACTTGGGCTGCCGAAGCTTGGCGTTGATTGCCTAAGTGGGAGATTGGGAACCGGCAGCTCAAGCTCGTCGATATTCTGACGAGCTGACGGTCGTGAAGACGGACGATGCGATTTCGGTGCGTCTTCGCGGACGGCCGCACTAGCCAGCGACATGTCCACCGAGAATCGCGGTTTCGTTGGCTCGGTCGTCAGCGGATCGACGAAGTCGTCGAGGGTGTTGTCCACCGCGAGCTCGCGCGGCTCTGCCGTCGCAGCGGGATGGTGAGCGCGAGCAATGGGCGTTGATTTCTCAGTCAGAGGTGGAAACGCGGGGCGCCTGGGATTAGTGGGGTCTTCCGTACCTCCCCCGAGCGTTTGCGCGGGGCCAACCTTCGCTCGTGCAGCGGTCCCAAATCCTGCCTGCTGCGTTTGGCTCACGGATGGTTCGCCCAGTTGCTCCGTGCTGCGCGGCGCGCCCCCCGCTGATGGGACAGGCAAGTCCATTTCCGGCATTGCGATCGCAGGTGGCGCGTTTCGCGAATCGGATGTTGAAGCATTGGTGACCTGCGTCCGCGTGCCCAGTGGGGGGGTGTATGCTTTGGATGTGGACTCGCGCGCACCTACCCGCTTGCCACCAACGATCAGCGGTAGATTACCATACCGAGCACGAATCTCTGCCTCGCTCAGCCGGTTCTCAGGCTCTGCCCTCTCGCCTCCGCTGACGAGCGGGAGGTCGATTGCCTCCAACTTCGGTTCGAGAGGCGAGCCACGGTGCGGTTTGGGACCCAGGGCTTCTCGCGTTGTGCGGCGCACCACGGTGGGTTCGTTCTCCGCCAGATCAGCGTCACTCTGCGCGATCGTCTCACTTCCGGCAGCCGCGTTCAGCGCCGAAGCCAAATGGCCGTCGAAAGGGTTCTCCATTGTTCGAGCAGGAGTGGCGAGCCCCGCTGATGTCAGCTCGTGAGAAGTCGTG
>JBLNFG010001307.1:0-9526 GCA_050263495.1 Myxococcales bacterium
GAGCCGAACATCGAGAACCAAGGCGTCCAGATGTGCGCAGGGACGAGAAATGCCTGTGGATGGAGTGACAAGGTGATCTCGAGCAAATGTCTCGCGTCGAGACCAAGGATCGGGCGGCCATCGGAGCTGAGATTGCCAATTGCCGAAAGCTGCTTCGAGAGCTCCTTCGCAGCCTCAATCGTGGGCACGAACACCAAGTTGTGATTCTTGCGTGTTCGGTCGCTCTTCTTGTAGATGTTACTGATTTCGACTTCGAGCACGAAACGTACTGCGCCTCGACACGAAGCCGGGACTGCCTCCTCGGCGACGCGCTGCAAGTCAGGTCGAAGCTTGAACCAACCGTCCTCTGCAGGAACCAGCTGCTCTTCGATCTCTGCCATCCACCCTGGATGAGTGAAGTCCCCCGTCCCGACGAGGCCGATCCCCTTCAAGAGTGCACAGCGGTGGAGTGCGACGAAATCCAATTCCTTGCTCGTTGCTCGAGAGAACCTGGAGTGAATGTGCAGATCAGCCGTGAGTTTCACGGGCGGCATCCTAACGCGCACGCTCAAGGCAGCAACCAACGAACCCCGCGACCAGGGTCGGTAACTTCGTCCTGACCAGACGTGCGCCGTCGAGTGAAGCGGAAAGTTTGGAGCCTTTCTGGAGCGTGCATGCGCTCAGGCGCCACGTGTGCGCGGGGGTGGTCTTGGGCAGCGACGCTGAAAACATCCTCGTTGAGTGACGTGTTGCGACCGACTCAGAGTTGTCAGCGTCGTTTATCCGTAGATTGCCACGTGTCGAGGTGGCCCTCGATTTGCGCCACGCCATACTAAGTACGCCTCGCGACGCCTCTGCGTCACGGCGTTCTCAAATTCGGAATCCACGGAGTAGCCGGTAGCCATGTCACTTCGAACACTCGCCGCCAACAGTTCCTTTTCGTGGGTTGGTTGTTTGCCCTTCTGCTCGCTGCTTTCGATTGGAATCGCTGCGTGCAGCTCCGAGCAGCAGCAAACTGATGCCGCCACGCGCGGCGGAGCCACCAACGACCACGTCGCTACCACGGCAGGCTCAGACGCTGGGGGCGGCTCAAGCTCTCAGAGTAAGGCGTCACCAAACGCTGGGGGCGTCGATAATCGCAGTAGTGAGGGCAAGGGCAGCTCACCAAGCACGACGAGCACGGAGCCCGAGAGCTCAGTGGGTGGTGCGCTGAGTAAATCGAGCGCACGCGGCGGTGCGTCGACGCGATCGAGCGGGAGCGCCGCAGGCGGCTCGAGTTCGGTCGGAGGGCGACCTTCGCTAGCGACAGGGGGAGTCGTGGCTAAGACCGGTGGCGCATCGTCCATGGGAGGTTCATCACGATCGACGGGTGGCGCATCGCCCTCCACCAACACGACCAAGCCGAGTGACAGCGGAATTCCGACTAGTGGCTGTGGCAAAGACAAGCCAGCACAAGCGCCCGGAGCGGTGGATGTATCTGGCACCAATCGCACGTTCATCGTCGACGTTCCCAGCAGCTATGATCCGAACACACCGACGCCGATCCTCTTTGCGTTTCACGGAATGTCGCTGACGGCGGCTCAGTTCCGCAGCTTCGACAACCTGAACTCGTCATTTGCATCGACTTACATCGTGGTGCGTCCGAACGCGTTGGGCGATCCGACGCAGTGGCAGTCCACCGGGACGCAAGACTTCCTCTTCTTCGATGCGATGTTCAAGTTACTCACGGAGGCTTACTGCATCGATACGAAGCGTGTGTTCTTGACGGGTCACAGCTCCGGCGGCTACTTCACGAACGCTCTTGCTTGCCAACGCAGCACCATTGTTCGAGGGATTGCTCCTCAATCTGGCGCGGGCCCGATCGATACTCGCAAATGCACCGGAAGTGCGCTTGCCGTTATGATTATCCATGGCCAGAGCGATCCCAGTGTTCTTCCGGCGGAGGGAGCGAAGAGTCGCGACTACTGGGGCAAGGCGGCGGGTTGTGACATGAATTCGGGTACCACGTCGAGTCTCAGCCCCGTATGCCTCGAGTACAGCGGATGTGAAGACGGGCATCCGTTGGTTTATTGTCCCTACGACGGCGATCACAACTTGTGGAAGGACGCTCCCAAGACCATGTTCCAGTTCTTCAACGGCCTGTAATTGGTCGCAGCAGCCCCGCGCAGCGGCACTAGTTCAGATCTCGCGATCGGTCATCCACTTAGTGTCTAGTACCGGACGCCATCGGTTTAGCAGGTCAAGCATCTCGGTTGGGTCCGTTGCAATCTGCAAGATGCTTCGGTGTGTTGATCTCAGGAATCCCTCCGTAACGAGGTGATCGAGAAACGTGATGAGCGGGCGATAGAAGCCGTCCACATCGAGCAATCCCACCGGCTTTCGTTGCGAGCCGAGCTGCGTCCAGGTCCACACTTCGAAGGTTTCCTCGAGCGTTCCGATCCCACCTGGCAGCGCGATGAATGCGTCGGAGAGCGACGCCATCGTGGCTTTGCGTTCGTGCATCGTCTCCACGACGTGGAGTTCTGATAGGGATTGGTGCTGAACCTCCACTTCCTTCAAGAAGCGAGGAATTACTCCGATTACTTTCCCACCGTGAGCCAATGCCGCGTCCGCGAGAGCGCCCATTAGACCAAGACGACCCCCGCCGTATACGATCCCTATCCCGCGCGATGCTAGCAGAGCGCCAACCTGTTCCGCTGCGCGGCAATAGGCTGGAGAGGTACCCGGGTTAGAACCACAATAGACACACACGCGTGCGATGACTTGCATTTTCGACGAAGACCGTATTCGTACTAGTCCCGCAGCCGCAAGCCGAAAGTGCCGCGCTATCCCGTTCCGCCGATAGAAATCGCGACACCGCTATCCCGTTCCGCCTATGGAAATCGCGACAGCAAAACTTCGCACGTCAATTCCATAAGCTAGATCGGCCTTGATCGCGGGAATTGCCACCCCCGGTAGGATAATGCGAAACCCGGCACCAACACTGGTATGAACATCCTTCAGCTTCGGTCGCGATTCGACCGGGAGCTCGACGGCAGTTCCGCCAGGGTGACGTTCCAGTAACGAAGCGGCATCGACGAAACCCGCCGCAGCGATGTTGAAGCGAGTGCGTAATAGCGGGACTTTGATGCCGCGTAACACGAGTACTTGGTCTTCCACTTGCGCGCTCACGAGCGTGTCCCCGTGAAACTCGTTGTACAGGTATCCGCGTAGGCTTGTGCCACCGATTCGAAGCATTTCCGTAATGGGTACGCCACGCGTCGACGTAGGGAAGTCGAAGATGGTCTTGAATGTTAGCGACGGATAGTTCCAGCCGAATCTCCCGTACACTTCGACTCGCCCCTCGAATTTGTTGTAGTCGAATTGCGAACCCCAGAAGCGATCCGCCACCTCGTTCTTCATCAATAACCGCACCCCGCGGCGCAGTCCGGTTGGGGCAATCGTGTTGTCGTACATCGCCTGAAACACCAGACGAAAGATGCGACCACTCAATCGATTGATGGCCGGTAGGGTGGCCTCGGGATCTCGAACTTCTTCTTGGTAGACGCGTTGGTAGCGAGCAGAAAAACCAATCGTTGCGTAAAGGTGCGGCGACAACACCCAGCCGAACTCTGCTTCACCGCCGCCAACCCGGGTTGGTACCCGCAAAACCTCGCGATGCCCGGAAAAGAAGCGGATCTGTTCGTATCGGAAGAGCCCGGCAGCTCCCCAGGTTAGGGGGGCATCGACCAGGCGCGGGTCCCGGTAACCCACAAAAATGAAGCTTCGCGACTGGCCGATCTGTAGCGCCGAAACAAGCTGGACATCACGACCTCCGAGATTGCGATCTCCATAGGCAAGGCCGCCGGCATAGTCGCCACTGCCAAAACTTCCGATGGGTGCCACGAACCAGGATTGCTTCTCCGTCGCAGCCACATGAACATCGATCGGAAAATCTCTAAACTCGAGGTACATGTGTCGCGCTGCTTCAGCTCGCGGCAGATCGACGTACACACGCGCTTGGGTAAAGAGTTCACTTTCGATCAGTCGTTGCTCGGCACTAGTAAGAATCTCGAAATTGACCTCATCGCCCGGGAAGAGATGCATGCGCGCGGAGAGGACGCGGACGCTCGTTTTGATATCCCCATGGACGACTACGCGGCCGACCACCAGCCGAGCCTCTGCTAGCTGTGGCATAAGTGTACAGACGAGAATGCTAAAGGCGGCAATGATGCGGGGCAGCACTTGGCGCCGCTAAGCAGTTTGCTTGCCATCACTGAAACGAGCGGCGATTCGGGCTATTCGGCGAGCTGTCGGTTGCGCCGAACCCACCCGCTTGCCGTTTTGTCAACGGCGTGCTGTCAGCCATTGCGTGTTCGTCACTCAGTGGTCAGGCACCGCGGCCCCGTAGGCCATCCCTTTTGCAGGAACGCGCGTTGGCCACGCTGCTTTGTCGGCGCTTCTTCGACTCGAATCAGCGTGCGTGACCGTCTTCGCGGGACCGTGCGGTGCGCGCTAGTCGCGCGAATTGGCTTCGGCGGAGAAGGGGCAAACGCGTGCGCACTGTGCCAAAATCCACCGCCCTCGCGGTGCGACAACGCGAGTAAAACGAAACGCAAGCAAGACCGTTCGCGCAGCGCCTCGCACGGATCACAAAACCCAGGGTTCACGCGCCGATAGACGGGCTGCCGTGACCACTCGGGCAACGCCGCACGAACCTGACAGTTGTCACTGGGGCTTTTTGCCCCCGTCTCGAGGGTAGTGTTTTGGCACGCATTTTACGTTAGAAGGGGAGGGTGACGCGCCAGGCTCGGACGCGTTGCGAGATGCCCGGCTGGCGAGGTCGTGGCTCCAAACGAACCCTGGGTAAGTCCGGTGTGACTTGGGAATTTGTCCGATGGAGGAATTTCGAATCAGCGAAGGGTGCTGCCCCTGGCGTTCCTGCAGTCCGCAAAACCAGAGCACGGGCTTCCTTAATTCTCGCGCAGAACTGCGCTCAGAGCCGGATTCTACCCTTCTCCAAATGGCGGGTGCGTCGTGAACCGATTGTCGATCGGAAGGGGAGCTTTGGTGCTTTCGGCACTGGTGGGAACACTCGCCGGTGTGGGCGGCTACACCTTTAGCTACGCCGAGGGACTCTCGTACCTCAGCAACGACTCTCGCGCGTGCACCAATTGCCACATCATGAATGACCAGTTCGACTCTTGGCGCAAGGGGCCGCACCACGCGGTGGCTGCCTGTAACGACTGCCACGTGCCGCCTCAGTTCTTTTCCAAGTACATGGCCAAGGCGCGCAACGGTTATCATCACTCGATGGGCTTCACGTTTCAGCCGTCAGCACCGGACGAGCCGGGCGCCAAGAAATTCTTTGACGAGCCGATTCGCATCAAATCTGCCAATAGCCAAATCCTGCAAGACAACTGTTTGCGGTGCCATGGCGAACTCGTGCATCAAATCGTGCGCGGTAGCACCTGGGACGATGGTGCTATCCGCTGCGTGCATTGCCACAGCGCGGTTGGACATGGGGCTCGCCGGTAAGTGAACCACACGATTATCCATAACGAACACTCGGCGCCTTCGTTCGCACCCAGCGGAACCGTGCGCGACACACCCATCAACTGAGAAGAATCATGGACACACTCCGTAAGCGAAGAGTTCTCGTTTATGCCGCAGTCGTGGCATCTACCGCGCTGGTCACGGCTCTGATTACGGCGCTTCTAGTCAATATCTTCGAGCGCAAACAGGAAGCGAAAGATCCGTTCTTGAAGCTGGTGAAGGTGACGGAAAGCGATGTGGATCCAAAGAAGTGGGGTGTCAATTGGCCGCGGCAATTCGACGGCTACCTGCGCACCGCCGAGCCCACTGCCACGAAGTACGGTGGCGCCTCAGTAGGACCTGAGGGTACGCTTCCGCCCCAGAAGGCAGCGCGCGATCCATGGCTCACCAGGATCTTCGCCGGCTATCTATTCGCCGTCGATTATCGCGATCGACGTGGTCACGCGTTTATGCTTCAGGACCAAGAGCTCACCAAGCGGAACCTGCCCGAAGAAAAGAAGCAGTCGGGCAATTGCCTGCATTGTCACGCCTCCATCATGCCGCTGTATCGTAAGCTCGGCAGTGAGGCTCTGCCGCAAGGAACCGACGCGGAACAAGTACAGCGCGGTCTTGAACGAGTGAGTGAGATGACGTACTGGGACGCTCACAAGAGGCTCGCCGACACGACGAACGGCGCGCATCCAGTGTCGTGCGTGGACTGCCACGACTCGAAGACGATGGAACTTCGGGTAACCCGTCCCGGGTTCATCGCTGGCATCAAGAAACTTGCAGAGTCGTCCGCTCCCACCCCGCACCTACCAAGCGTCGAGAAATGGCGACGCGGTGATCGCAAACAGCCCTATGACCCCAATGTGGACGGCACTCGCCAAGAGATGCGATCGTTCGTCTGCGGTCAATGCCACGTGGAGTACTACTGCGGTACAGGCATGACGCTGTTCTTTCCCTGGGCCAACGGGCTCAAAGCCGACCAGATCGAACAAACCTACAACTCCATGCAGGTCAAGGGGCACCGCTTCAAGGACTGGGTCCACGCTGAAACTGGTGTGGAGGTACTTAAGGCGCAGCATCCCGAGTTCGAGTTCTGGAGTCAGGGCATCCATGCTCGGAGTGGAGTTGCTTGCGCGGACTGCCACATGCCGTACAAGCGCGAGGGCGCTTTGAAGGTGTCCGAGCATTGGGTGCGCAGCCCCTTGCTGCAAATCAATCGCGCCTGCGAGACTTGTCATCCCTACGGCGAGCAAGAGCTGCGTGCTCGCGTGGAGACGATCCAAGACCGGCATTTTGCCCTGCTGAGTCGCACTGGACAGGCAGCGACCAACATGCTTGACGCGATCGTTTCGCTGCGTAACGCATTCGACGCGCGCAATCGTCCGGAGGTATCGGCGCAGGCGCGCGATGCGCTAGCGCGGACACCAGACTTCACTGGACTGCCCTCCGAACAGCAGAATCAGCGTCTCGAAGCGGAGACCAAAAAGCAGCTGTTAGCGCGCTGGCAAGACGCACTGGAGAAGGAGCCTGTGCTTAAGGAACTGGCCGATCTGCAGCGTGCAGCTCAATGGCGGCTCGACTTCGTTGCGGCCGAAAACTCCATGGGGTTCCACGCGCCGCAAGAGATGGCACGTTTGCTCGCCGAATCGATCGATCTGTCCCGCCAGGCACAGGTTCGGGCAATTCAGGCGGGAGCCACACCAGCGCCGATGCCGTCAATGCCGGCCATACCGAGCAGTGCCACACCACCTGGAAGTGCGGCGCCAGTGGCGGCTAGTGCAGCTCCGGCTGCGCCTCATGGCGGTCGCGCCGGCAAGTAAAATCACCGAGGCGCGTGCACACCGCTTGAGCGCACGCCAAGCACGACGCCATGCTTCAGCACCCCTTGGAGATCCATTTCCAAGCGGGTGCTGATCCTTTTTTGATGGTCGGCGCCTCCACCGAAAGGATGTAGTCGACGCGTCGGTTTGCTTGCTCGTCCACATTGTCGGCGGTCAACTTTTTCAGCGCTGTCTCGCCAAACCCTTCGAAGGCGATTGGAATGCAGAGACCTCGCTTCAGGAACCACGCAGCAATGGCTTGCGCGCGATTCCGCGACAGGGTCATGTTGTGCTCGTTGCTGCCTTGGGTGTCGGTGTGCCCCGCGATGAATAGCGTAATGGTCCCGAGTCCCTTGTCCTCCACCAGCGCAAGGATGTCGTTGATCTTGGCCAAGCTGTCATTGAGCGATGTAACTTCCGAATCACGAATAATGGCCTTGTTGGTGTCGAACTGGACCTCTTCATGGTCAATCGAGACGGACCACGGGATCAGAAAGACGCTCTGGTATCCTCCGTCTTTGGAGGAGACACGAATCTCGATCTTTTCGATTTGGTCGCGAGGCACCGGATTCCATCGCATCTCGCGCTCTGGGGCCGTGTAACGGAACGACTTCTCGATGGTGGGCAAGCCGTCTTTGCGCGTGATTCGCAGCGATAGACCGCAAATCGGGCCGTCCATGTTTGCCCGCAAGTGGCCCTCTTCGAGGCTGACCGTCTTGCGATCGACACTTAGGGTCAAGCCGGTTGTGCTCTCTCGGCATTGCTCGGGCCCACCCTCGTCCTGTTGCTCAACCGTTGTAGGCCCCGTCTCTCTCTTCGCTTCTTTCTTGTTCTCAGCCTTGGGCGAAGCCGTGGATTCGGGATCGGAAGAAGTCGATGCCTTCTCCGTCGCTGATAAACCCGGCTCATCACGCACTTGCGAGCGAATCGCCGAATTGAGCGGACTCGATGAATCCGTCGATTTTGCGGAAACTGCAGGACCCGACGCGTCCGTCGACTGCGCGGAACCTGAGGGACCCGATGAACCCTGACGGTCGGAGTTCGAGCTCGCGATCGGATCGTCACCGTTGGCAGACGCGACAGCATCCGTCCCTGTCCGGGGATCTGCAGCTCGATGTTGCGCTCCGCCGCAGTCGATAAGAGTCAGTGGCAGAGCAAGTGCAAGTAGGAATGCCAGGTTCTTCATCGCCGATTTCGGTTCCGTCGGTGTGCGCCCGTTGAGGCTCCCGACCGGCAATGCTTTGCCAGATTTGCCTGCAATTGTCCCGACGTTCCGATGGCCTGCCCCCATCCGCCCGGGCGCAGCCGCCCGGTCGACTTCCCCCAAAGCCACCCTTGCACTTGCGTGCTGCGTGTGGCTGGAGGGAAGTGGGTCCGCCGTGGTTGATTTGACATGCGCACCGAGCAGCCCCTAAGGTTCGCCATGCCGTCGCGGTACTCATCAGTCGAAGTCAAGCCAGGCGTGTCTCGGAGCGTGGTTCACACTGATCATCTGATGGTGGCGATCATTGACTTTACCGGTGGGCCATGGGCGGAGCCCGAGCCCTACCACTCCCATCCCCATGAGCAGATAAGCTATGTGGCAGAGGGGGAGATCCTTTTCTACTGCGAGGACGAGCCGGTACAGAGCCTCAAGGCGGGTGACGTATTTGCGGTGGAATCCGGCAGGAAACACGCTGTGCGGCTCTTGACCGCAAGCGCCCGGCTGGTGGACAGCTTCTCGCCGATTCGGCAGGATTTTTTGCCCAAATCCTGAGCCTCGCGCGAAGGCTGCCGTCGACCACTCGCGAAGACGCGTGGGGGAGCACGCGGGGCCCTCAGCGAATCCAAGCGCAATACGCCCTCTTTCCTGTTGACGGAAGGGCAGAGGAGGACTGCAATACGCCCCCGCGTCGCCATTCGCGCCGGATCATCAACACAGACTGGATCGTCACGCTCTCGACGGAACGCCCATGAACACTCGTTGGATTATTGTAGGTCTCGCCGCTCTCGCCCTGGTTGATTGTGTTCCTCGCCAAAAGAAAGGTGGCGGAACTGGGTTCACCCGCCGCGATCCCAACGACGGCAAGGTCGTCATCGCCGCACCCGAAGCGGCCACGAACAAGGCTCCGCCAGACGCATCGAATCCATTCCTGGGTGCCACGTTCTTCTTGAATCCAGAGTACGTCAAAGAGGTCGAGGACGCTGCGGCGGCATCGCCTGCC
>JBLNFG010001308.1:0-4681 GCA_050263495.1 Myxococcales bacterium
GCGATTGGTTGGACCCGGATCGCACACCTCGAGTAAGGTGCTCCACCAAGTAGCATGAGACCAGAAACGATTGGCATCGGGTTGTTCGCAATGAGCGTCGGGCTCGTCGGTTGCACTGAAAATGCTTCCGGGAAACATTGGAGTGCGCTGATGGCGTGCACGCTCGGGAAGGCAGCGAGTACGGCTCCCGCTGAGCGAGCGAAGCAGCTGCGGCTCATCCAGTTGAGCAATCCCGGTACGGATGGCAAAGCCGACGCTTGGCCCGCCCGATGCGCGACTTACGCCAATCAATTGTATGCATCCCTCGAAAGCTCAGGTAACCAAGCGTCACTCAAACGCAGCCTGCAAAGCAAGCTGGGTTGCTCCGAGGGCAAGTCGAGTTGTGTGCTCAATAGCGATACGGTGACGATGCTCACGGGTGAACTCAGCGACGGGGCCAAAGCGGCGGAGTTGAAGCTAGAACCAACAACTGGCGTCAAGGAACCGACGATTTCGGTTGATCTTGCGTTGACGGCAGCTCAATGGCAGCCGATCAAACAAGGCGCGGCTCAGTTGGTAGGTCCCGAGCAGACTTCATCAGGCGATGTTCATTGGTTGTTGAAGCAGACGGGCGAGCGTATGCGTCCGGTTGGCTGCATATTCTCAGCGGCATCGAGCAACCTCGATTGCACCAATGGCAATGAAAAGATGCCCACACTGCCGCCTCAGAGCATTCAATTGGTAAGTGATGACAAAGAGATCTACGCCGCTGGCCTAACCGAGCAGGGATTGGTCGGTTATCGACTCAAAACGGGCGAACCGACGCCCGTAAAAGGCATGACGGGCAATCTCGTGCACGAGGGCGTTGCGGTCGAGCGCGGTGAGGGTGACAAGGGCTACGTCGCAATCCCCCTCAGCAAGGGCAAGGTAGGCAAGCCAATCGAGATTAAGTCGAAGGGCACCATCATGCAACCGATGACACTCGGCAACCAGGTGCTGTGGCTCGAAGCGGCTGAAGGCGGCAATCACCTGGTCGTAAGAACGCTGAAAGGCAACAAACTCGTCGACAGTACGTCGCTTTCGGGATCCTTCAATGGACCATTTCACACTTGCAGAAGTGGAAATGTAACCGCAGTGGCGACTTGGTCCGGTCACACCGGGCAACGCGCAGCCAAGCCAACTGCGGGCAGCGACACGACACAACTCACTTTTACCATGGCAACCGACGGGGCTTGGTCGAAGGCGGTCGAAGCGAAGTTGCCGTTCAAGCGTACCATTGAGTCTGATTTGGTCTGCGCCAAGCAGTCGGCTGTGGTCACTTGGGCCGAACCCGTCGATGGCGGCGTGCGAATCGGACGGCTCACTTGCGACGCCAATGGCTGCAAATCAGCGGACGAGCTGCTAAACGGCCTCGAGAGTCGCTGGTGGTGGGCGGTGGGGCCCGTAGGTGACAAGGTGCTCGTGATGTGGCGAGCCAATCTCGGCGAAGCGCGTATGCGTTTGGCGCCCCTTGGGCAACTGGATCAAACGAAGGATGTCGTCCTGTTCGATGACGCCGATCACGGTGGGCCCAAGGTGGGTGAAGCGGTTTCCGTCTATGGTCCCAATTCAGCACTGCTCTTGTTCAAGCAGGAGCCGCCCTCGGCGTTGACCATCGGGGCCAGCGGAAGCGCAAAACTGTTATCGGCGCCGTAATTCAACGCAGGTCTGCGCGTTGGTGTACTCATCGCAGAACGGCCGCGCGGAACTCGCGACCGTTCTGTGTTGCGTCCATCGAACGCTCACTCGCTACTGGCGATGGCTTACTGCACGCACTCGACGCGGAATTGGTCCCACGTATGTGTTCGACTGCCGCCGCTTGGTCCGCTGCGCCTTTACAGTCATCGTGCGTGTCGGCAAGAAATCCGTCGTTGCCCTCGCCGATGCCGTGCTGCTGGGGCAGACCATCCGCGTGATCGACCTCTGTGTCGTGCGTGTCATCAGCGATGGGTGTCGGCTTGATGCCTAGCGCTTCGATCTGATCCGGGGTGAGCGGCACCGGTTCCGGCGCGACGGCACGCCCCGCAAGATCCTTTCGAGGGTGATTACTTCAACCTCAACGTCCAATTCGCACCATCGATCTGGTACGTTAGTATCGTGTCATCGTGAGACTTACTGAAGTCACCTGAGGGAGCATGTGTGAAGACCTTCCCGTCAACTGTGGCCGTCCAGAGCGTATTGTCGATATTCTTGTAGTTGATGATCGAGTCCGTATGCGACTCTGTCCAATTGCAGCCGCTCGCGTGCACGAAGGTGTTTCGATAGATTCTCGCACACCAGTTCAGGTTATCCCAGCTCAAGTAGTGGACAAATGAGTCCTCGTGTGAGCTACCAAAATCACCATTGGGCGCGTGGATGAAGATCTCCGGATCCCTACTTAGATCCGAAATTTCCCTAGCGAGGCGAGGCGAGGCGTGGCGTCATGCACACTCTCATAAATCATCGGAGCAGCCGGCGAGCCTGACACACCGCCCGATCCGCCGGAGGCGGTCAACAGACGGCGGAAGTAACTGGTAATCCCGACGAATTGGTTGTTATACAGGCAGGGGCCGCCAATATCACCCGCACTATCAAGTCTCTCGTCCTTATACGACGATTTGATACTAAACGAAGATGTAGAACCGGCGTTCACTATTCTCGTCAATAGCAGCCACTCGCGCTCTCCGTCGGTTGTAGACGTTCCGCCTCGGCCGTAGCAAGTCACCTGCTGTCCTGCCGATACGCTGGCCTCCGACGAGCCTCTAGTCACGATCGGCCAATCCATGTCAGCAGACGCCGGCCCGAGTCTAAGCATCATGATGCTGCCCTCGGGGAGCTTCACGTTCTCCAAAATAGCTCTCTCAGCAAGAGTTCCATCACTGCGCGGTGCGTGCACTCGGTCTGCCGCAATGCTTCTAACGCAGTTCTCTGAGGTAATTACCCAGTTTGCAGACACGATTGCTCCAGAACAATCCCCCGCGGATCCCCCTCGGATGCTGACCAAGCCAAGCTCGCGACGTGCCTCTACGCTCACCGCAGTGCCGCCAACCATGGCGACCTCGGCCATCGCTGTGCCTCCCGAAGGCGTCCCATCGCCTTCGGCTAGGCAACTGAACGCCAACACTGAGCACCCAGCGGCACCGAGTGAGATAACGAGCCTAGAAGTTCTCCGTCGCACTGAATGCTTCCCGTACTTGTTCGCCATGAAACGCTCCCATCACACTGAAACTCTTGCCGCCATTACAGCGACTCGATGAGCGGATTATGCATTCGGAAAGCAATTAGGCAAGAGAAGTCTAACGCCTTCGCCTTCCTCTTCATACGCGTGCCGGGCGCTGACATGACCTCGATAGCGCAAAGCACGCGGGCAGAGACAAGAATTACAGCTATTGACTAGGCCGTCTTGCAGCCTGCTCCGCTGTGAGGTGTGCCCCTCAACCCTGTGTGTCGTGGCACACAGCGAATCAGAGCCGTAAAGAGAACATTCAGTCGACTACGCAAGCCACAACTTTGGCGCGATACTTCGGCAGAGTTCTGATGCTGAGTGGTTCGTTCGGCAGAGTTCTGATGCTGAGTGGTTTGACGGAAGGATGTGTCACCAGCACAGTGAAACCGTCGAGCGTCGGGGCTGAAGAAACCATTACGCACCCGCGATATTCCAAGAGCGTGGTGAGGCATTTCGGCAGGGCATTCGACAGCTCTTCGATCGCTATCGCGAAGAACTCAAGGCATTCGGCATGCAGGCGCAAGCCCAGGTGCGTAGCGATACCACCACCTTCGCGTAATGCGCTTGCCGTCCCGGGGTGAGAGTCGATCCGGTCCACGTTGAAAGGCTGGTCTGTCGTTGCGCCTGATCGCGGCACCCCTTCGGGGGTAAGGCGTGGCATCTGGCCACGCGTTAAGACGGCACGAGGCCCCGACCGTTGCGGTCGAGGCCCCGTCTTCGTACTGACTCCGCCATCGCGAAGCCCCTTGGCTGCGTCAGTCGCTAATGGGAATGGTCTGGACGCCATCCGAAGATAGCGACGCAATCCCGACGCCTGCGACTGCTGTCAGGTGCTGCGGCGTGCCGAAGACTTCTGCTTCACGGACGACCGCCGGTGCCGTCACATCGGAACCATCGATGACCGTGAGCTTGCCCCTCCAACCCGTCGAGAGCAGCAGCCGTTTGCCGCTCGCCACCATGAGTGGGTTGACGTACGAGAGATCACCGGTGGCAAGCTCCGTTTGGCCGAATCCGAACCCATCGGAAGACAATCCTGCCACCATCACCAGTGGGAGGGTGCCCTGCACGAGGGTGTAGCCCGTGGTTGAGCCTCTGCGGACGGCGACCGCATCGGTTGTTACTGAGTAGTAGCGACGGGAATAGCTGGTGCCGATGCTCATGAAGACTCGATTCTCTCCGATGGCAACTTGCGAGGCCTTCTGTCCCAGCTTCAGTTTCCCCGAGCCGAGCACTCTAACCTTGCCTCGCTCTAGCGACACGAGATGCGCCGTCTCTTGGATGACGTGACAAAGGCCAAGAACGCTCTCGCCCGTGGCATCCTCCGGGTACTCGAACTGAGCAGCAGGGAAATTCGTATAGCACTGTTCAGCGGTGAGCCCTCCGAGCGCTTGCTTCAGGTAGTCCACAGTGACAACCCTCGAGCTCTTGGCGTCGAATGCCACGGCTGAGCCGGGAACA
>JBLNFG010001309.1:0-2666 GCA_050263495.1 Myxococcales bacterium
TCAACCGCGCCAAACGCGCGAAAAGGGCCAAGTCCTGAGCGGCGCGAGTCTCCTCCGCTCCTGCGTGTCGTTCATCCACATGAGCGGAATCGGAAGCAGTTTTGTCGGTTCGTCGTGACCATGACGTTGGGCCGAACGGCGCGGTTGGTACCTCCTCGAGCACGTCCGCAGATCTGCGTCATGGCAGCATCTCGTCGGGCGAGGCGGGTCACTCCCTAGACCGTGAGCACGATGCGCCCTACGGTTTCTCCTTTAATCATTGTCGTCATTGCCTGCCGGACGTCGTCGAGAGCGAAGGTCCGTCCAATGCGCGGGCGCACCTGTCCCAACTCGAGAAATGTGCGTAGCGTCTCAAGCCGATCGGGAGCCGGTAGAGCCCCGCGCAGCCCTGGGAGTTGGTGATTCCATAGCGAGCGTACAAGTAAACCGATCGCGCGCGGAACGGAGCCAAACCATCGCCCACTGCTAGCGCCAAAAGCGTCATGACCAACCATCACGTATACGCCGTCGGAACGCAGGACGCGACGATTGCGTTCAAAGGGATGGTTACACGGAACATCGATGATCACGTCGTAAAGGGGATTTCCGTGCGTATAGTCTTCTTCGCGATAGTCGATACACTGACTCGCTCCGAACTCGCGTAGCAATCCGTGCTTTCGAACGTCGTCGACTGCAGTCACCTCGGCGCCTAATGCGCTCGCCATCTGTACCGCTAAGCTTCCAACGCCGCCGCCTGCGCCGTTGACGAGCACTTGTTGACCGCGGGAGACTCGACCCTCGCCACGTACCACCTGCAGCGCGATGAATCCCGCCGTGGGCAACGCTGCAGCCTCCTCGAAACTTGCCTCCGCTGGGATCGTTGTGAGGGCGGACTCTCGGACGCACGCGTACTCAGCAAAGGTCGCTGCGTTCTTCCACTGGTGACCAATGGCGGCCTCGCCAAACACTCGATCCCCCACCTGGAGTCGCGTCACCGAAGGACCCACCGCGTCGACAATCCCCGCCAGATCCGTACCGGGAATTGGCTGACGTGGGCGCATGAGACCCGACCCCATGACTCGAAGGACGTATGGATACCCAACCATCACGTGCCAAACGTCTGGATGCAACGAGGCGGCGTGAACCCGCACACGCACTTCGCCGGCGCGAGGTTGGGGGAGGGGCATCTCACCAATCGCATACACCTCCGGACCACCGTAGGCGTTCTGAATGACCGCTTTCATGGGCATTGCTCCAATTTCGTTCCCCGCCGCAGCGTTCAGAACTCCGCAGCGGTTCTCTCCCTCATGGAGACCGCATCCCCTGGGCAATGCAAGCGGCAATTCCCGCAGCCAAAGCAGGTTTTCGGGTTCATGTGCGCCTTCGACTCTCCGGAGACGCGCCGGCACTCGATCGCATTGAAGCGGCAGACGTCCGCGCAAGTGCCGCACCCGCTGCAGCGCGAATTATCCACGACGGCTGCCGTTTCTCCCTTGTGCATGGTTCGCATGTCGAGCAAAAGTGTCCGAAGGCCGAGGCAAGTGTCGGGTTCACAATTGCAGATCGCGCCGATGAACGGCGTCTTCATCGTCCACACCGAGTGCACCGCGCCAGCTCTTCCGAGCTCGCGCATTTGTTCTACGGCATCACGCGGGGACACACGCTCGAGTCCCTCTGCTTGAGGAAGCTCGAACCAATCCATATCCAGATTCTCGAACCACGCGTCTGCGGTGTAACTGAGACTGTAACACGCGCGGCTCTCCTTGCGGTTTGCCGCCCACTTGCACGCGCAGGGAAATCGCACCACCAGGGCGGCCTTCGAGACAATCGCTTCGACGTCCTCGATCGTCACTACCTGGCCAAAGTGGTCTTCCTTGGCCTTCGCAATGAAGGCCTCTCTGAGTTGCGTAGGCAGCCGGTGCTTCCTTTGATAGATGTCCTCGAGGCGGCCGATGGTGACAATGCCCTTCTCCATTGTCTCTTGCAGAAACTCGGCGACATACTTTCTTCGCTCGAGATCCGCCGTCAGATCACGCGCGTAATTGGCAGCATTCTTGAACCAGACGCTACCGTCTCCGTGTTTCGTACAAAATTCGCACATGGCCTAGAGCATCCAAGCGTCGTTTGCCCGATCTACCTCAGGCGACCTGCGAAGAGAAGGCGCATTCAGCCGCACGTCGCAAGATACGTCCATTGTCAAGTTCCTGCGGGCTAGCTTTGCCCTTTGGACGCACTCTGGCATTGGGTGGCCGGCTAATGGTCGTCTACAGTCGCCAGGCCAGCTGCGCGGCACGACGTACGGGAATGCGCCGGTACTCATGCTGCGCAAACCCGAACATCATCGCTGCGAATGCTTGATGTCCCGGCGGAAGCTCCAACAACTCTGCCACTCCGGGCAACATCGCCGTGTACCCTGACCAGCAGGCGCCGAGGCCGTGAGCAAGCGCTGCGAGTTCGAAGTTGGTCATCGATAGTAGCGATCCGAGCCGCGAAATCTCGTCACCCTTCGGGCCGTGTGCGATGACGAGCTGTGGTGCCTACCAGATAGCAACGGACGTCCCCGGTTTGGTACGCGTTCACGCTCCAGCGTGCGTCGTTTGAGGACGGCAGCGTGAATTGTCACGCTGCGCGCGCGAGCGTGCGGATGGTGGCCGGCTCCGGCAATAGCGACGGTGGTGCGGTTCGTG
>JBLNFG010001310.1:0-6002 GCA_050263495.1 Myxococcales bacterium
TGATAGCAGCACGCGAAGTCGCCACGCATCTAGGCGACGACGAGGCTGGCATTTTGGAAGTACTCCGCAGCACGTTCAACCCGCGTTGCGTGCCTCCGTGGGCTGATGGCAAACTGCAACGCGAAGCGCGGAATGCAGCTGAAAGGCAGCGCAAACCTGAGAATCGGTGGGCGCATCGCCGGGAAGAAAAGCGCGTTATCGAAGAGTTGCGCGCGGAGAATGACAACGACGCGGGCGCATTCCGTGGCGCGGGCGAGGGTAGCACCATCGACAGCACCGTCGACGGGCTCCGATTCGGAACACTTTCGCCAAACCCAAGGCGGCAGACGTACCTAATCCCCGAAATGGAGATCGGCGTCGGGCGCCCATGGGGATGGCTCGGCAAAACGAACGCGTCTAAGACGATCGTGATTCAGCAACTCGAAGTCGACCTAGCCATGGGGCGTCCCATATTCGGCAAATTCGCGGGGCCTGGACGACCCGTGCGCGTGCTGCATATCGCGTACGAAGGCTACACGAAAGCTGAGGAGGACTACGTGCGCCTGTTACGCGGGACCGGCGAGGATCTCGATTATGACCAACTGAACCACTACCTCCAGTTCGCTGAAGGGCGAAGGCTTCTCAGCGGCGATCCGGACGAAACGCGCGAGTGGCTACTGCGGCGGCTCGAAGGGTTCAAAGGTGGGCTGTGCGTTATCGATCCGCTCGTTGCTGCGTGCCGCGGACTCGACGAGAATGCCACCGAGATCGCGGACCCAATCTACGCACTCGAGAGCGTGTCGAAAGAATCGGGCGTTGCGATTATCGTCGCTCACCACTTCGGCCACGGCGAAAAGCGAAGCCGTGGCTCATCCGCGATTGAAGGCGCATTCGGCGCGACTGCATACATCGAGCAGTTCGCCGACAAGGATGGTTTGCTCATCCCAAGTCGCTTCAACGAGCGCGCCGTGCACGGCGGCAAGCGCAACCGCATGGGCTGTGCAGACTTCGAACTGACGATCCACGACACGACTGAAGACGGCAAACCTTGGATCGCCACACCCGAAGCGCTAAAGGCAGGCGATGCATCTTGGGCATTGCGCATTGCGGCATCGGACGCCCCCTTTCTTGTGAGGCGCAGCAAGGATGCGCGCGACGCTGCAAAGCACATGGCGAACATCGCAGAAACCGAGCAGAGGATCGTCACAGCACTCGGCCGCGCTGAGCAGCCTTGGGCCGGCATGACAATTACCAAGCTCCGCGATCACTGCAGCGCAGGCCCCGACACCATAAAGGAGGCAATCAGGCGACTAGAGGACGCAGGCACCGTCGTACCGTGCGATCTCGGGTCAGAGCGTTACGCGAAGTGGCGCCTTTCGGACTCCCACCTCCAGAAGCAAGGAATACCCAGAGCAGGAAAATACTCACGCGGGCCACTGCCTATCCCGGGGGAGGTCGCGCGTGCCCAGTAAGGTCGTCACGTGGTTCGGTCGCACGCCAATCCGAGGCTATCGCGAGGATGGCCAGATGATGGTGTCGGCGAGCGATCTCTGCAGGGCGTCTGGGCTGAGCGTCGGTAACGTCCAGCACCTTTGGCAGCTCGGCCTGGCGTCAGTGCGCTACGCGACGTTCGACGACCGGCGCCAGGTCGTTCTCGCCGCCGGTGACGCGATTCGGTGGCTGGAAGGGCGGCGCAGTTCGCGAGCAATGTCTGTGGCGCGCCGGCTCTCCGACAAGACTGGGGGCGGCAACGAAACCAGCAGGAAAAATGCCGGATCGCGTGCAAAAGGCCCGATCGCGGCCACTTCTTGAAACCCCTCACAACTCGGGAGCCGATCCTGAGCAAGAAGACTCGCGATCGGGTTTCGTCGCGATCGGCTGGATCGGCATGAATCGTGCGGGTCCAGCCGATCGCGTCAAGAAATCCCGCTAAACGCAACTGGATCGGCCGAACCGGCATGAATCAGGCATGTCGGGGCCGATCCTGGCCAAACCCGATCGTGACGATCGCCACCCCGTGAGATCCGCCGCCCAGCAAAGATATAGGGCGATCCGCCGATCGTTTATAAAATTTCCCGGCGATTTGCCATGGTGAGTATTTTACGAACTCACCTGGCATCGCGATCGCGTTAGGCGGATCTGCGTTACCTGATGGGTGCGATCGCGATCCTTCCGCCCGCGCCTGCCGGCACCCTTGTTCATGGCGGCTTCGCCAGCCGTCGCAAGGTAGTGCGATGCGGCTCGCCTCCGCCTTCCCGGAATGCGCGCGCCGACGCCCCGCCAAGCCCGTCCCGGCCCGCTATAGGGCATACGCTGAGCGCCAAGGTGGCGAGCGTGGCATTCCGCCGACGCTGCAGGCACCACGCCCGCGACGCTATCGGTGCCACGCCCGCGACATAATTCGAACAGTTGAGCCGGGTTACAGACTGGGCCCTCAGGTTGCGCGCAGTTGCGCACCTGTGTGGGGAGCACGCGCGCCAACGCCGCGGCCCTCCGAGAGCACTCAACGCCAAGGCAACGGGCTGTTTGCCCGTTGCCACTGGAGAATTACGCAATGAAATCCAACACCTGTGCCGGCGTACGCTTGCTGGCTCGAATCGTAACAGCGAATCGCGACGCCAAGTCCGCGAAATCTCGTTCGGAGGCTGCATGACCCTACGTACCGGACACGGCACTGGCAAGGGCGCCCCGCGCATTGAGGTGCTGCCCGTCGACGAGCTGCCGGAGGGCGTGCCGGCGAGCACCGACGCTGACAGCCGGCTAGCAACTGTGGAGCGCGGCAAGTTCACCGTAGGCAACCGCCGCAGCGTCCTAGGTGGTCGCGCAAGCGCCGGGCAGTGCCGTCTAGCGCACCGTCTACACCTCGGTGACACTTTTGCCGACCCGAGGTTCACGCCCTATGCGCGCGCCGCCAAGGTCTGGCGCAATGCCCAATTGCGGGCGCTCGCTGCCAGTGTGGGCGGGGGCTTCGTTGGACCTGGGCCGTCAAGCGTCGTCGCGAGTGCGGCGCTCCAATTGGCAGCCAGCCGCTTCGCCTTCGAAGTGATTGGCGACATGACGCTGGGATCGAAGTTGGCTAACGACTCGAGGCAGAACTTACTGGCTGCGCATGAACTGACCGCGCGTGAGGCGCAGGCGCGCCCAAAGGGGCCATCGATCATCGACCAGATCCTGGCCGAGTCACGGCAGTTGGAGGCGTCCAATGTCTGAGCGATGCGCGACGTTTGAGAATCTGGTGTCGATTGACGCCCGTCTCGCGAAGGCTGCGATACCGCCACTGACTGATTGGTGGCGCGAGACGCTGGCGCGGTGGTACCGTCACCCGACGGCGCTCTCGCTAGTGGCTAGGGTGGGCCGCGGAGGCTGCAAGAGCCACACCGCGACTAAGGTTGCGCTCACAGAGACGCTGCTCGGGCAATGGCAGATCCCACCCGGCGAGCGTCACTACTTCGCCATCGTTTCGGTGAACCGCAGTGAGGCAATGCAGCGCTTGCGGCTACTCGAGGCCATGCTCCGCGCTCTGGGCGTCGGCTTCGAGCGCTCTGGCGATGAGATCGCCCTGGTCGACAAGCCACTCGGCTTCAAGGTGTTCGCATGCAACGTTGGCGCGGTCAGCGGCTTCCGCTGCATCGGCTTCATCTGCGATGAGCTCGCGAAGTGGAGTGCGGACGACGCTGCGGCGGATCCTGCGGTCGAGGTCATCGCGTCGCTAGGTGCGATGTGTGTTACCCACCCGAATGCGCGCAAGTTGCTCGTTTCGAGCCCGCTATCGACCGTCGACGAACATTGCCGGCGCCACGACATGGGCGACACCAACGATCAGCTCGTCGCGTTCGCGCCGACGTGGGTGGCGAATCCAAGCGTTACCGAGGAGCAAACGCATCGCATTGAACCCGACCTGCGCGTCTGGTCACGAGAGTATGCCGCGATTCCGAGCAGCGAACTCAGCGCGGCGTTCGATCCGGCGGACATCGACGCGGCCTTCGGCGAGGCGCCGCGCGGCGAGTGGGGCGCACCGATCTGCGTCATCGATCCCAACTCGGGCGGCCACGATCGATTCACGCTTGGGCTCACGGCGTGGTGCTACCCGCGCGTAGTCATCCCCGACGATGTGACGTGCGTCGAGTCGATCAAGTACGACCAACAGACGGGGCGCATGGTGCGCACGCCTCGCTGGTTCCGTTATGTGCCTGGTCGGTGCGCCCAAAAGGACTGCTTTGGCCGCGTGACGATCCCCGGTATCGAGCCGCGAGAGGATCCCTATATCCCCGAGGAGAAACCGCCCACGCTCTGCCTGCGATCGGTCGAAGCCGTGCCCTCCCAGATGGGCCGTGGCGATGCGATCGTCGATTACATCGCTTCCGTCTGCCGGCGCATGCGGGTCAACTTGATTGTCGGTGATCAGAGGGAGGCACTCATGCTCGAAACCGCGTTCAGGGCGCGAGGGCTTCGGTATGTGTCGCTCCCTTGGACGAATGCGAACAAGGCCGAGGGGGTGAGGCGATTGCGCCGATTGATGGCAGATCGCGCGCTCAACCTCGCGCCGCACGACCAGCTGCGCAGCGAACTGCATCAATACTCCGAACGCCTCACCCGATCTGGAAGCACGACCTATGGCGCACGCGGTTCTGGGCACGACGACTTCGCCGCTCTGCTCATTACGGCCGCTCTCGCAGACAACGAGCGCCTAATCCCGAACTCGCCGCTCAACTTTGCTGGCGGCAAACACATCACCGATGGCGCCTAAGCGCCGAAAAGGAAACCATGACAGCACGCAAAAACACCGATTCCGCAAACTCAAAAGATCCATCGCGCCGCCCGCATTGGCGCGCCGCGCCACTAGGTATGCTAGCGCATTTCGAACGCCTCCAAGAAGTCGCTAAGAAGGGCGGCGGATCAAAATCCGTTCGTCTGACTGCCGAAGAGTCCGCGCCAGCGACGAACGCGAGCCTCGCCTTCGTGCAGCGGGTGATGGCGCAGGGCTACGATTTGGCCCGCGATGAAATCCCAACGCCTGCGTGCGATTCTGTGGCCGCACTCAGAGGCGCCGAACGCCGACGCGCCATCACGCAGCGCGGAATCACGACAGCCGTCCGTTTCGAAGAGACGGCATTGGCATTCTATGATGCACGCGTCGCCGCCGGTTATCGCCAAGAGGAGCGCGTTGATACCCAAGAGGAGCGCGTGCGCGACGCTGCCCGACGCGAAGCGGCGATTGCCGCACGGGCGCGTGAGATTGCCGCCGAGGAGTTCGCAACGCAGCGCGTGGAGGTTGAAGCGAAGGCCCTCGCGCAGGCCACCGCTGAATTTTCACGACGAGGAGCATAACACGATGACCACACAGTACACCCCAGAGCAAATCCGTCAGTTCCAAGAACTCGAGTTGAAGCACCGCCACCTTTCCGCACGCAATCCGATTCTCGCCGCGCGTTTCATGCAGCAGCACCAGAGCGAGATTCTCGAAGCGCGCGGGCTCATGTACGGCGCGGCCGCGACAGTCCAGCCCCTTGCACGTGAGCCTCAGTTGGGCGATCTCGATTTGCCGACACGGAGGACTTCAATTCTGGACACACTTGGAGTGAGCCCCCGCACTTATGGCCGCTGAAAGTAATGAAACGCATGAACCTATTGACTGCTTTTCGAAGCGAAGATATTGACGTCACCACGGTCTCGTGGACGTGGACAAATACCCGCACTCGACGCCCGATTGGCATCCACTGCAACGCCGAGTCCACGATCGTTGGCGCCCTGATCAATGATGCCGAGGTGAGCGAACACGTGCTGCAAGCTGGCTCGACTGCCCTGTCGTTTCGCACGATAACCACGGCTTCAACGACCAAAAATGGCATCAAGGTCCTCTATGGGTCTTGATCTTTAGCGAACACACAACACTCACCGGGGGACTCAAACGAGCGCGCAGCAGTCGTTGCGTGGGCGCGGCGTTTCGTGCACGCCGCGCTCCCCGAACGCATGTTCTAAAGGACCACCCATGCTAGAAGCACCATTCAATTCCCAAGGCCATT
>JBLNFG010001311.1:0-5870 GCA_050263495.1 Myxococcales bacterium
ACCGCGAATCCCGTGAGCCCCCCCAACGATGCGCGAAACGCGTTTCCGATCGTAGGAATTGGCGCATCTGCGGGCGGCCTCGAGCCGTTGCGGAAGCTCTTCTCCCAGCTGCCTGATGACACGGGCATGGCATTCGTGGTGATACAGCATCTAGATCCGACACGATCGAGCATTCTCTCGAACCTGTTGACGACCGATGTGCAAATGCCGGTAATCGAGGTGTTCACTAGCGTGCGCGCGGAACCGAACCGCGTGTACGTCATCCCTCCAGAGGCAGATCTAACGGTCCATGACGGAGTGGTTGCGCCAGTACCAAGGACGCAAACGCGCAAGATCCACCTACCGATCGACGGGTTCTTTCGTGCCCTTGCCGCGGACGCAGCGCAACGGGCCATCGGCGTCGTGCTGTCCGGATCGGCATCGGACGGTACCGATGGCCTCCGAGCGATCAAGAACGCAGGAGGGTTCACGCTCGTTCAGGAGCCGAGTTCGGCACAATTCCGAAGCATGCCCGAAAGCGTAATCGCAGCCGAATTGTTCGACTTTCGCGGCTCACCCGAAGAGATTGCGGCCGAACTCGTCCGTCTGAGTCGCGAACCCTACCTCGCTACAGAAGCACCGCTCAAGCCGGAATCAGAGCACCCAGCACTGGGCGACGAGCATGCGCTGCGGCGAATCTTCGCGGAAATTCGCGGAGCTGCCCATCTCGATTTCGGAGGCTATAAGCGACCGACCCTTCTGCGACGTATCTCGCGCCGAATGGCCTTACGTCGCACGGTTTCGTTAGCGGAATATGCTGACTCGCTCCGCGGTGATACGGTCGAAGCAAAGGCGCTCGCACGCGACATTCTCATTCACGTCACGTCCTTCTTCCGTGACAGTGCGGCATTCGATTCCTTGCGGCAACACGTGTTCCCTACACTGTTGGCAAACAAACAGGATAACACACAGTTCCGGATCTGGGTTCCCGGATGTGCAACAGGCCAAGAGGCGTACTCGCTTGCCATCGGCCTCACGGAGTACCTTGCGGAACAGCACCGTCAGGCCTCGATCAAAGTGTTCGGCACCGATCTGAGTGACCGCGCAATCGAGGTAGCCCGTCAGGGGATCTACTCGGAATCGGATCTAGACGGGCTCGATGAGAAGCGCGTTTCGGAATTCTTCGAGCGCATCGAAGGACGCTATCGAATTGGCAAGCAAATCCGCGAACTGTGCGTATTCGTGCGACACGATCTTACGCGCGACCCTCCGTTCGCAAAGCTCGACTTGGTTAGCTGTCGCAACGTGCTCATCTACTTCGATGTCGAACTGCAACGCAGAATCGTACCGCTCCTGCACCACTGCCTGAATAAGCCGGGGTACTTGCTCTTGGGGAGTAGCGAAGGGCTCCGAGAGTTTCAGTCCAACTTCGAGCCAGTCGATAAGGCGCAGCGCATCTACGCCAAGATCGGAGACAGTCCCCGTATGGAATATCCCAGGTCACTCGGTAGTGAGGCGGAAAACAGACTACCGAATTTTCAGACCTCCCAACGACCGCGTCCAGCACAGGACGCTCGACGTCAGGCAGATCATCTGCTGCTCGCGCGCTATGCGCCGGCGGCAGTGGTCGTCAACGGAGCGTTCGAGGTCGTTGAATTCCGTGGACGCATTGGAAGTTACCTCCAACCTCCACCGGGTCACCCACAGACCAACGTCCTAAAGATGGCGCGCGAAGGGCTCTCGGAGCCGCTACGCGAATCGCTCGAGGCTGCCAGGGCCCAGGCGGTGTCCGTGCGCAGAGACGGTGTGCTGGTAGTGGATGAGGAACTGACTCGCCACGTGTCCCTCGAGGTCACGCCCTTGAATGGTGTCAGTGCGGCAGCGGAGCCGTTCTTTCTGGTCATCTTCGAAGCGCCAAACCAAGGCGCAAGAACAGAACCCCCAATCGCACGGGAGCAGCACGCGCCAGCAGAGAGCAACCGCGATGAGACCGTCGCCCGCCTAAGGACGGAACTCTTGGCAAGCCGAGAATACCTCCAAGCTATTGTCGGCGAGCATCAAGACACGGTCGAAGCGCTGGAGGTAACCAACGAAGAACTCATTGCCGCCAACGAGGAGCTGCAGTCAACCAATGAAGAGCTCCAAAGTGCCAAGGAAGAGCTTCAATCTGCCAACGAGGAGCTCATCACGCTCAACGAAGAGCTGAGTCATCGAAACCTCGAATTGGATACTGCCGCGAACGACTTGCTCAATGTCCTCGAAAGCGTTCAAGTGCCGGTGGTCATCGTCGATCAGGAGCTGCGCGTTCGACGCTTCACTCCGAGCGCCCGGGAGATCTCGAGCCTGCTGCCAGCCGATATTGGGCGAGCGATCGACGACGTAAAATTCAAGGTCAATATCGATGACATCGGGGCGAGGATTCGCGAGTCCATCGAGACCATTTCCTCGACGGATTGCGAGGTAGAGGCCAAGAATGGTCGCTGGTACCGGTTGAACATTCGACCCTATACGACCACCGACCGGCGTCTCGATGGAGCCGTTCTTTCGTTCTTGGACATCAACGTCTTGAAGCAGAGTCTGTCGGCAGCAGAGTGCGCTCGCGATTACGCTCAAAACATCGTCAACACGGTCCCAATTTCGGTGGTCGTACTCGACAGAGGGTTGCGCGTTGTGTCGGCGAATTCGCGTTTCTGCAAGATGCTGATGATAAGTCCAGATTCGACGGTTCAGACAACGCTCTTCCAGTTCGCGGACGGCGCTTTGGATGTTGCCCCATTGCGTGAGGCAGCTAGGCGAAGCCTCGAGAACTCTTCGCCCTTGATCGAACTCGAGTTCGAGTGTGCCCTACCCTCAAGAGGGCAGCGCAGTCTGGTCGCCGTCGGCAGCCCCATTCGCGGCGCCACAGGCGAGCCAATGCTTCTGCTCGCCTTCGACGACGTCACCGAGCGTCGTCTTCTCGAAGCTTCGGAGAAACAGTCGCGCAGGGATTCAGAGCAAGCCAGCCGTGACAAGGACGTGTTCCTGGCTACGCTCTCCCACGAGCTGCGCACGCCGCTCAGCACTATTATGGTGTCGTCTCAACTATTGCAGAGGCTTCCCACCGAAGACGAGCGGGTGCGGCGCGCCAGTGCTGCAATCGAGCGCGCGGTTCGGAGCCAAGCACGGCTCGTCGACGACCTGCTCGATGTTTCCCGGATCATTTCCGGAAAGCTGATGCTCGCGTTGCAAGCCGTCGATCTGCTGGAGGTGGTTCAGAGCGCGATCAGCGCAGCACAACCCCAAGCGGACGCCAAACGATTGGATCTGTCTCTCAATGTCTGCAAGCCACTCGGGATAGTGAACGGAGATCCGGTGCGGTTGCAGCAAGTCGTGAGCAACCTACTGAATAATTCTATCAAATTCACCCCAGCTGGGGGCAAGGTAGGCGTGAAGCTCGAAACAGCCGGGGACGAGGCAAAAATCACGATCACCGACACGGGCATCGGCATGCGTGCAGAGGTCATTCCACAGATATTTCGGCGTTTCGTGCAGGCGAAGAGCGGGGCGGCGCGCTCCCAAGGCTTGGGACTTGGCTTGGCAATTGTGCACCACCTCGTTTCCGTTCAGGGCGGCACGATCGAGGCGGCGAGCTCCGGCGAAGGCTTGGGATCGACCTTTACCGTCACTCTCCCGCTAGCAGCGCACGGAACATCCGTACGCTCCACCGCACGCCGATCAGCCTCCAACGTCTCTGGGTTACGTGTCCTTCTGATCGAGGACGACGACGACATCCGCGAGAGCTGTGCAACGATGCTCCGAGTTGAGGGGGCCGACGTTCGTTCCGTTAGTTCTGCGGCGGACGGTTTCGCGGCGCTTCCAGAATTCGTTCCCCAAGTGATTCTTTGCGATATTGCGATGGTAGGAGAGGACGGCTATTCCTTCATTCGCAAATTGCGGGAGGGCAATGTCTGCAGCGACACACCCGCCGCAGCATTCACGGGATTGGCAGGCGAAGAGACGCGCGCGCGCTCACTCGAAGCAGGCTTTCAGATGCATCTGGTCAAGCCCATGGGTTCTGTGGAACTGACCGTTGCGGTAGCGGCCCTGGCCGCAATGTCCCAAGGAAGCCCCACATCCGTACGGCGCCCCATTTCCGCGGAGTAACAGGCCGCTGCTCGGTACTGCTCAAACTCCACGACACCAGCGACACCAGCGCGAGGCATCGTGTCTTCTTCTGGTTTGCCCGTCGCAACCACGACGCCACTCGCTCACGCGACGTTATCCCGACGTACTCGCTCACGCGACGTTATCCCGACGCGTTCCGCCTCCGCGACGTTATCGCGACGACAAAACCAAAACAGTCTGCTAAAGGCGCTTGGCTGTCGATTTGTAGGTGATGCAGGGGATACCAATCGTGTGTTCGATGCTTTGCTTCTTCTCGATGAAACCCATCAGTACTAGGCACTCCAACCGATAGTAGAGTTCCGACCGCCGCAAGTCCGGCAGCTGCTGCTCTATTTGTGCGAGCTGAATCCCATCGGGTGCCGCTAACACCGAGCCATAGAGTCGCTTCTGACTCGCCGTAAGGGCGGTAGGTGGCTCCGGGGGAAAGGACTCTTTGACCTCGGGCGGTACGGAGCTGAAAGAGCGTCGCGTTCTTACCGTCATGCCCACGATCTGCCGACGTATGTCGTTCACTTTCGCTGCCATGGCACCAAGCCGATCGAGCTTGGCTCTCAAACAATCATCAACGGAGGGTGGCACCATTCCTTTCTCGGTCGTCTCGATATTGAGCGTCGCGAGATCACCCGGGGCGGCCACTGCGCCCTTCGCGAGTGAGATCGGAATAGAAACCATGGAGCGAATCCGTTCACCACGCTCCAGCATCTCGCCCGTCATATCCGGTCGGATCTGATGCTGTCCAGTTCGATATGCCTCGGAACACACGCCTTGCTTTAGGCCGTCGACATCAAAGGCCCTGAGAATGACGGCCGCGCTATATAGTCCAGAAAACGCCCGAACTCGAATCGACCTAAAGTCAGCGGCAAGCTCGGTCAGGTTGGCAGAGGTTCGGATGTCTTGCCCCAAAGCGAGCCGAGCGACTTCCAGCAATCCAGCGAACAAGCCGTCGAGTAGACGCTCACCGTCGCCCTCCTCCAAAGCGAGGGTCTTGAGCGATGAATCGCTACCCGTGAATTGATTCAGGACCGCCTCGAATCGTGCGCTCGCTGTGTCGAAGTCGTCGCGCACGAAGCGCGTAGACTTGGGCTCGGCCGTCGCAACCCGCCCTGTCGAGCGAGCGCTGACGAGAACCGTGGTAACGAGTACTGCTGCCAGCACTGCCAGGGCCACGAACAACAGGTTTGACGAAGGTAGTTTCCAAACCAGTGCCCCCATCAGCACGTTGATCACGAGCACCACCAACGCAAAGAGTCGCGCCGAAGCGGGGATGGACTTGATCACCTCCGCCCACCCCGTCAATTGTGATACTCGGGCACCACTATCGTCGGCCGAAGTCATAGTACTGTGTAGACTATCGCGACTCTAAGCCCGAGCACAATTGCCGGAGAGTAAGTCCAGAGCTGGCGGCTGGCATCGCGAACCCATCGGGCGCCATCCCTGCGGAACCACGGTGCTTAGTCACCAGGGAATTCCCACACGCGCGACGTCACACAATTGGAACGTTCGTTCGGATGCCCAGGGCAGCGCGGAACCAATTGAATCACGCCACGCAGGCGCCAACGCTAAGGTGCACGGGATGAGCGCGCGCCGGACGAGGTACGCCGGGAGCCACAATCCTGATCGCATCAAAGAACACGACGCACGACTGAAGGCGTCAATCCAAAAGGAGCTCCCTGAGTAGGGTCGTACTAAGAATGAGTCATGCCGGCACTCCAGCAAAAGCACTGGTT
>JBLNFG010001312.1:0-4150 GCA_050263495.1 Myxococcales bacterium
CGCCGTACCGACCAAAAACAAAAGCAGTAAACCGCGGCGGCTCCACCTTATAGCGGCTCTAAGCCATCGTTCCATCATCCCGCCACCCTCAGAACTTCGTTCAACGTTGTCTCCCCTGCTCGAGCTAGACGCACGCCGTCGAGCACCAACGGTGTCATTCCGCGCTCAATCGCTCGCTGGCGCATCACGTCCGAGGGGCAACCTTGGTGCAGTTCAGCGCGAATATGGCCATCTACGAGCAACAGTTCACCCACTGGCGCGCGCCCAACGAAACCTTGCCGGTCGCAAGCAGAACAACCACCTGGCTCAAAGAACTCCTGTGTATCAAGGACGACACCCAAGCGCTGGAACCGATCAATCGCTGCTGCGTCTGGCTTAGCGCCACGCCGACACTCCTTACATAGGGTACGCACCAATCGCTGCGACAGGCTACCGGCCACGCTACTCGCCAGCAGGAATGGCTCGATACCCATGTCCATCATGCGAGCAAAGGGTCCAGTCGCATCGTCCGCGTGGACCGTGGTCAGGAGCAAGTGGCCCGTTAGGCTCGCCTGCATCGCAATGTCTGCGGTCTCGCGGTCTCGAATCTCACCGACCATCAACACATTCGGATCTTGGCGCAAGGCGCTGCGCAGTCCGCTAGCGAACGTCATCTTGGTTCGGAGATTGATCTGCGTTTGCGCAGCAAATGGTAGTCGCAGCTCAATGGGATCCTCGAGCGTAACCATGGTTGTCGTCTCGCCGCGGGTCTGGTGAATGTGCGCAAGCGTGGCGTACAACGTCGTGCTCTTGCCACTGCCAACTGGCCCGGTCACGAACAGAAGCCCTTGCGGCCGCGACAGCAATTGAATCAGACCGCGCTCGATCTCCCCGGAAAAGCCGAGCGTCTGAAGTCCTGGTACACTGCGTGCACCTTCCACCAGTCGAAGGACGATCCGTTCACCGCCTTCGGTCGGTAGGGTCGACATGCGAGCCTCAATGGCGCGTCCGCCAACCGTCAGCGTGAGGCGGCCATCTTGGGGAACTCGTCGCACGTGCAGATCAAGCCGCGCGAGAATCTTCAGTCGATTCGTGACGGGCTCCGCTGCGTCGTTCGACAAGTTACCTACCGTATGCAAGCCACCATGAACGCGGATCGTAATCGCAAGCCCTTTTGCCAGAGGTGACCAGTGAATGTCACTGGCGCCCAGCGCCACGGCGGCCTGCACAACTTCCTCGACAATACGAATCGCATTCGGAGTCTGTTCTGCAGACAGTAACTCAAGCCGCTTCCGCAGCTCCTGAAGCGCGGCCTGGATCGACGACGGGGTAGACTCGAATACCAGAGTCGCGTTTGGCTTAAGTCGCGCCTGACATAGTCTGAGTCCGAGCTGGGCAAGTCCTCCAATCACAGCAAAGCCAGCGATTCCGAGTGGTACCAGCTGCCAAGGCCAATTGCCAAAGGCGGATTGAAGCAACGCCAGTAAGGGCGAAGCACTCGTTGTGGAACAGAGCAGGAGCACTGAACCATCCTATCAGAGCTGCCCCAGACAGCGAGAGAAAGTCCTTGTGCACACGCTCGTCGCATACTGCCGGTACTTCCCCTACGATTACGCCTATTCGGCGCGCTTTGCTGGCTCGCCCCACAGAAATTCCCGCGTTGCGCACCGAGCCTGGTGTTGAGGGACTGCACCTGCGACGACGACTGCACCTGCGACGACGACTGCACCTGCGACGACGACTGCACCGGCGACGACGACTGCACCTGCGACGACGACTGCTACCGCGACGATGACGGGCGAGACTGTCGGGCGCGCGACGGCAATCAGCGCCCCCGAGGCTACAAAGGATTCGAGATCGGTCGCGCGGAGCCGGTCAACCCTCGATCGTGCGTACAACAGAGAGCGTGTCGGCCGCAGGTTGCTTGCGTAGAGTCACGGCTTTTCTCGGAGGGGTGCGAAGTGTGCTTCGCCACGACCCAAGTCACTTCTTCCTTGCTGCAGCTTGCCGCAGCGTCCTCACGGCACCCCACTCGTTCCTTTGCAGAACTCGAACACTGCCCCACCGACACACGGTGCATTCTTCGGTCAGATGTGACGCCCAACCCCGCCTCGGGAGGGCAGGTGTTGGAATGCATGTAAGATTTCTCGACGGAGAACCATTCCCGAATGCGTCCGTTTGATGCGCCGACGCTCGTCTAACGGCTGGATTCGCCAACCAAAAAAGCCAAAGAGCCGAAGAGGGGATGCCAAGGGTGACCAAGACCGCGCCCCGAGCTGGTGCGCACTGTTCGCTTTTTCTTCAGATTTTCCGGCATCGAACACAAGGACGGGTTCGTTAGCCGCCACTGCGTAGTCTCGCGACCGTGCTTAGCAGAACATCTATGCGCGAGGATTTGCGTGTTGACGGACTGGGGAGGGGAATCCCCAGTTCGAGCCCTCGAATCGCCCGCACGCCGAGCTCGCCACTGCTCCATGGACGGATCGGATGAACTCGTTCCAACGAATTACATCTGGCTTGACAAGCCCTTCACATCCTCCGAATGTGTTGTCCGTAAGACGACGCAACCCGAGGAGAATTTTGTTAATGGGTACGAACAGATACACGTTCAGCGGTGTCGCGCTACTCATCGTTACAGTGTTTTCCGTCGCCAGTTGCAGAAGGAGCAGCGAGAACAAGATCGGCGTCGCAATCTACAAATTCGACGACACGTTCATGTCGAGTGTCCGGCGAGCCATCGAATCGCAGGCGCAAGGTAAGATAGCCCTGAACATTGTCGACAGTCAGAATCAGCAGGCGACCCAGAATGATCAGATCGACGCGTTTCTAACTCAGAAGTTCAAGGCCGTTGCCATCAACCCCGTGGATCGCACCGCTGCGGGCGTGATCGTTGAGCGAGCCAAAGCCGCCAACGTACCTGTCGTTTTCTTCAACCGAGAACCACTGCCCGAGGATATGAAGAAGTGGGACAAGGTCTACTATGTCGGCGCAAAGGCCGAGCAGTCCGGCACTATGCAGGGTGAGATTGCAGCCGAGCACTGGAAACTTCACCCCGAGGCAGACAAGGACAAGGACGGCGTCATGCAGTACGTCATGCTGAAGGGGGAACCTGGGCATCAGGACGCCGAACTTCGTACGACGTACTCGATCAAGGCACTCGCAGATGCCGGGATCAGAGTCCAAAAGCTCGCGGAAGACACGGGGATGTGGGACCGTGTGAAAGGTCAGGAGAAGATGGCCGCGTTCCTGGCTGCGCACGGAGACAAGATCGAGTTTGTCTTTGCAAACAACGACGACATGGCGCTTGGTGCCATTGAAGCGCTGAAGGCCGCCGAATACTTCAAGGGCGGGAAGACCATGCCAGTGGTGGGCGTGGATGCAACTGCCCCCGCATTGGATGCTCTTGCAGCAGGAACGCTGCTCGGTACGGTGCTTAACGATGGCGAGAGCCAAGGCAGAGCCACTTTCGACCTGGCGTATGCGTTGGCCAAAGGTGAACCCGCGAGCACGAGTGTCGCGCAGCTGTCGGACGGTAAGTACGTGTGGGTGCCATACCAAAAAGTTACGAAGGACAATTTCAAGAGCTTCAAGAAGTAGTAACCGGGAAAGTACACTCCACAAGGTGAGCAATCCGGGCCCCCAAGCGTGAGGTAGACAGGAATGGCCTTGGGTCGAAGCGATAACGACAAATCCGAGGGGGCAATGAGGTTGCCAGCACCCTCTGGTGATGCGCCGTTCGTGCTGGAGATACAGCACATCTCCAAGTCGTTTCCGGGTGTACAAGCACTCGCCGACGTGTCCTTAGCCGTGCGCGCCGGGACGGTCCATGCGCTCATGGGTGAGAACGGCGCTGGCAAGTCAACGCTCATGAAGTGTCTGTTCGGGATCTACGCCCCAGATACCGGAGAATTCCGTCTAGGCGGGAAGCAAGTTGTGATCGCGAACTCGAGCGATGCCCTCCGCCTCGGGATCTCGATGATCCATCAGGAACTGCTACCTGTCGCCCACCGAAGCGTGATGGAGAACCTCTGGCTCGGACGCTTCCCCAAGCGGTCTCTTGGACCGATCCGCCTCATCGACGAAGCGAAGATGTATCGCGAGACCCTCAAGCTCTTCTCCGAACTGCGCATGGACATCGATCCGCGCCAGTGGGCGATTGAACTTTCAGTCT
>JBLNFG010001313.1:0-3998 GCA_050263495.1 Myxococcales bacterium
AGTCGTCGTGCATGCGTGAGTCGTCGTGCATGCGTGAGTCGTCGTGCATGCGCCGGGTCGGACTGCTCCTCCCATCGGCGCGCAGCATCTGGTGCGAGCACCGATTTGGGAGGAGCAAGCCGAAGCGAGCGTGCGAGCTGAGGCGGTGGTGGGCAGCAAACTCTGAACCGTGGGAATTCCCCTAGTGCCGCGGCCCTCCTCGTTTTCTCGGGGTTTTCCCCGAACCCTGCGCCCGCTCCGCGGTCGCCTAGTGCCGCCGTGGAGTTGGAATAACTACCGGCACTTTTTCCGGCGAGCGGCACTAGTTGGTGCTCTAATTGCCGGAAATGGTGACCGTTCGCTTCAGCTTCGAAGCGTGTGGCTCGTTTAGTTTGCTTGGCCCTTTGGAATTGCTTGACCACAACCAATGCAGAGGGAAGATCGAATTGCCTGAGGGAGCGAGCCAATAGTGCTCTCGTGAGCATGGCTCGAAATCGGAATGCGCCGCTCCAATGCAGCGCTGTTCGGTGCGGTGGAGATGAGCCCGACAATCCAAGACACAATGCGTTCTGCAATTGCGGACGCGCGCGAAGGAGACGTGCTCGCGGGCAAGTACCGTATCGAAAGCGTGCTCGGACATGGGGGGATGGGCGTAGTAGTGGCGGCGCGTCATCTGCAACTCGACGAGAGGGTTGCGATCAAGTTCCTGCTCCCGGCGGCGTTAGAGCGCCCCGAAGCGGTGATGCGATTCGTGCGCGAAGCCAAAGCCGCTATTCGCATCAAGAGTGAACATGTGGTTCGCGTCAGCGACGTCGGTACCTTGGAGAACGGCGCGCCGTACATGGTGATGGAGTACCTCGAGGGCACGGATCTCTCCGAGTGGCTGCGGCTGCGAGGAGTCATGGCGGTTGAATTGCTCGTCGAGTTCGTATTGCAAGCGCTAGAGGCGATTGCCGAAGCGCATGCGTTGAGGATTATTCACCGGGATTTGAAGCCCGCGAACTTGTTTTGCATCCGCGGTCGTGACGGTCTGCTCTCGGTAAAGGTGCTCGATTTCGGGATCTCGAAGCTGCACGACGGGAGTCCGAGCGGGGTAGAGCTACAGGTGACCGCCGCCGCTGCTATGGGATCACCGCTGTACATGTCACCGGAGCAGATGCGCTCGGCGCGTGACGTCGATGCGCGCGCCGATATCTGGTCCATCGGCGTGATCATGTATGAGTTGTTGACCGGTACTCCACCATTTCGTGGAGAATCGCTCTCGGAGATTTGCGTGCGGGCGGCGTCGTTTTCGCCTCCTCCAATGTGTCATGCGCGGCCCGATCTTCCTCTGGAGTTGCGCGCGGTCGTCCTTAAATGTCTGGAGAAGAACCCGAAGGATCGCTTCTCCAACGTCGCGGAGCTCGCGAATGCACTCTTGCCGTTTGCGTCGAGGCGCGCCCGTGCTTCGGTGGAAAGGATTGCGCGCATCATCTCGAATGCTGCCGGCGATTTGAAAATCATGGGTGCGGGCCCTATCTCGTCCGGTCCATGTGCCGCCGTCTCGAATGACGGTGTGAGTACGCGCCGAAGCGGGGGAAGTTGGACGCGCCTCGTTGTGCCGTCAATCGGGGTGTGCACCCTCGTCGGCGGCGTGCTCTGGGCGGCCCTTGACAGCAACAAGAAGGTAGATTCGAAACTACCCAATGCGGCTTCCGCCCTCGTTGTTACCAGAGTTGCAGCGACTCCAACGTCGGCAAAGGTCGAAATCTATCCCGTACCTGGCGACACAACGCCGGGGCGCTCCGCTTCAACGGCCTCCGCCTCAGCGAGCAGGCCGCGACCGACCTCGCTCAGCACGTCACGGGCGATCGTTACCGCAAAGTCGCGTTCGCCCAAGTTCAAAAATGGGTACAATGCGGGCCCTTCGGGGTCAGGCGGGGCAGTCATCGACCCCACCGCAGCAGCTTCACAACCCGCACAGGATCCGGATCTATTCAACTCGCCGCATTAGCGCGGCTCGCAAATCGAGGATAAAGCGACCACTCCAGCCAATTGCGCAAGTGCCCTACCGTGCTTCAAATCGTTGAGAATTACACTAGAAACTTTATTTGTCGCGCAATCTTCTAAAGGTCGTTAGGCACATCATGCAATCGTCGTCCGCCACTCCTGCAGCAGCCTCTCTGATTGGTTTGTTCGTCGCGACCACGCCCCTGTACGCATCGGCGCGACCCGACGCGGTTTCGGCGCGACCCGACGCGGCTTCGGCGCGACCCGACGCGGTATCGGCGCGACCCGACGCGGCTTCGGCGCGACCCGACGCGGTATCGGCGCGACCCGACGCGGTATCGGCGCGACCCGACGCGGTATCGGCGCACTCAGATCCCGTGACTCCACAGCCCAACGGCGCTGCAGCGCAATCGAGCACAACACCTGCGCCGTCTAGCTCCTCTACGACGCAGCCAGACGTCGCCGCGGCACGTCACCTATTCGATGAGGCGCGCGGTCTCTCGAGAAAGGGGCAATACGCGGACGCGTGTCCGAAATTCGAGCAGAGTTATGGGCTTGATCCTGGGATTGGCACACTGTTCAACCTTGCGGACTGTTGGGAGCATCTGGGCAGAACAGCCAGTGCGTGGGCGACATTTCGAGAGGTCGCGAATGAAGCG
The DNA here is from genome assembly GCA_050263495.1 of Myxococcales bacterium. Classification (GTDB taxonomy): domain Bacteria; phylum Myxococcota_A; class Polyangia; order Polyangiales; family Polyangiaceae; genus FEN-1139. Next base: position 2,628 of record JBLNFG010001313.1, read on the forward strand.
GCTCGAGCGCATCAACGCGCTCGCGAACAGGTTGCACTCAAAAGGGCACAAGCCCTACTACTGCGAGTGTCGAAGGTGGTCGTGCGAGTCACCGCTGGTGCGCAAGACCTGCAACTGCTGCGAGATGGTGTGGCATTAGCACGCGCTGAGCTCGGTGAACCCATCCCCATTGATCCGGGTCAGCACGCCTTTGAAGCACGGGCACCAGGAAAGAGGTCCTGGCGAGCCGTGGTGAATGTGCCACCCGGCGGTCAGGCAATCGAGGTGCGCGTGCCTGCTTTGGCAGACGTGGAAACTGCACCCGCGGCTCCGATCGTGAGCCAACAGGCACCCGCAGTTGCGCACGCGCAGGACTCGAAGACCACTGCGCCACCGATCAAAAAGTCACCTCTGCTCGTCAGCCCTCTTTCCCAATCACCCCCACGCTTCGATGTTCCATCTCACTCGAATCAAGTGGCTTTCTCCTACGTCGCTGGGGGTGTCGGGGTCGTTGCGTTGGCCGCCGGCACGTTCTTTGGCCTACGTGTCCTTTCTAAGAACGACGAAGCGGATCTGATCTGCCGGAGCGGCCGTGGCTGCACCGAACAAGACCAAGCTGCTCTCGATCGAGCCAACGATGCCGCACGTTCTGCCCGAACCATGGCGGTCGTGAGCTTTGGCGTAGGCGGGGCCGCGCTGGCAACGGCAGTGGCCTTATACCTGACAACGCCAAGTTCGGTGGCGCGAGCTTGGCAGCTGACGCCAACTACGCATTCAGGCGCCCTTGGGGCCACCCTGCAGGGAGGGTTCTAGTCATGCAGCCGCGAATTCTACGTACTCTCGGAACGAACCATAGGCGCTACTTCGTGCTTGCAGCGGCAAGTCTGTCGTCGTGCGACATTCACGAACGCACGCTCGATATCGAAGCCTCCAACGCTGGCGGTGGTTCTGGCACCTCTCTTGCGCGATCCGGAGGGAATGCAAACGTCATATCCGGTTCCTCTTCCGCACAAGGTAGCAGCTCGTCTACCGTGACAACCCTCACAGCGGCAGACGCAAGCGGCGGAATTGCCGGGGGTTCGGCGATTGGCAGCGCGACGGGGACAGCCGGTGCCGACACATCGGGCGGCACCGCAGCGGTACCTCACTCGAACACAACGGACGGCGGCGTCATATCGGCGGGTGGCGCGCCAGCAAACGGAGGAACAACTTCGATGGGCGGCGCAAACGCGGCAACCGGCGGACTTGCGGTGCCAAGCGGCGGGAGTTCGACGGCAAATACTGGCGCTCAAGTCACGACGGGTGGTGTTAGTACCGGAGGTGGCCTTGCGACGGGCGGAGGAGTCGCGACGGGCGGGGTCGCAACGGGCGGCATGCCGTCGTGCCTCATCG
>JBLNFG010001314.1:0-7164 GCA_050263495.1 Myxococcales bacterium
TCCGGGCTGAGCCAGGGCATTTCACCGGCTGGAGCCTTGGTGCCCGCTTCTATCCCGTCTTGTACCTTCTCACTCGTATGGGGGAAGCTCGGGATTGGGGAACGGGACTGCCTCTCAAGGCTAACCTACTTGGCAAGATGAGTCGGCTCGAGGTTCACCACATCTTTCCGAAGGCGCAGCTTTACAAGGCCAAATTCAAGAAGCCCGAGGTCAACGCCGTCGCGAACTTCTGCTTCCTCACCAAAGACACTAACCTCAACATCAGCGACGAGCTTCCGGAGCGGTACTTTCCCGAAGTGGAAACGGCGCATCCAGGTGCCTTGGCTTCGCAGTGGATCCCGCTCGACGAGTCACTCTGGCGCATCGAACGCTTCCGCGATTTTCTGGAAGCGCGAAAGGTGCTTCTCGCCGCTGAGCTGAATCGTCGCATGGAGGAACTGCTTCACGGGGACCTGCACTGGATGGGGGGAGCTGCGGCCATCGTCTCGCCCCAAGTGGTGGGCGGCCTTTCCTGCGAGCGAGAGGAGCAAGAGCTTCTCGCCTTGCAATCATGGGTGGAGAGCCAAGGCTTCTCGGCAGGGATCCTCAGCTTCGATTACGCCGATGCTCAATCGGGCGAACAGCGGGCTGTGTTTGATCTGGCCTGGCCGGCAGGGCTTCAGGAGGAGCTGAGCCAACCAGTTGCCGTGCTGCTCAACGAGGACGTGGAGGTGCTCTCTATCGCGAGTCAGGCGGGCTATCGGACCTTCACGAGTACTGACGACTTCCGTCGTTATGTCCTGACCGAGCTGCAGGGCGCCGCTGCATGAGGATTGGGCATATCGGGAACCGTGCTTCATGCCCTACGCGTCCTGGCTCATGGAGTATTGGGGGCGAGTGGAGCCAGCAAGCGTGAAATGCTTGTCTTTCCGGGGCATTGCCCCATAATCTTGGAAGTTGGTCGATCCACTGAATCGCCATGGCTACTGCAGAACAAATCAAGGCACTGGTAGCGAGCTTCGTCACCGAGGATGATGATCGCTTCCGTGCCGTTGCCATGCAGATTGCTGCGCTGGCGGCGAAACAGGGCAAGTCGAAGCTGTCCGAGGAGCTGCGAACACTGCTGGATAAGGCGTCCGCACGGAACAAGTTGCACGCAGAACCGGTGCGACCGGTTCCAATCGCTCGCCCGGCTCGGGACCTTGCCGGGCTGCTGACTGTTGATTACCCGACCACGCGCGTTGCGGACATGGTGTTGGATGAAGGTCTCGCGCTCGAATTGCAGCGGATCGTGGCCGAGTATCGGCAACGTGATCGCTTGCGCGCGAACGGTCTCAGCCCACGGCGTCGCCTGTTGCTCGTTGGGCCACCCGGTTGCGGGAAGACGATGACCGCCCGGGCGCTCGCGGGCGAGTGCCATCTGCCGCTGATGTCCGTTCAATTGCACTCGTTGATCACGAAGTTCATGGGCGAGACGGCGGCGAAGCTGCACCTGGTCTTCGAGGCGATGCAGCAAACCCCGGGGGTCTACCTGTTCGACGAGTTTGATGCTCTCGGTTCGGGGCGAGACACGCCGAACGACGTGGGGGAAATTCGACGTGTGCTCGGCTCACTACTGCAGTTCCTTGAGCATCATGACTGTGATGGGTTCGTGATTGCGGCGACCAACCTAAAAACCCAGCTGGACGCCGCGCTCTTCCGAAGATTCGATGCGGTTCTGTCGTACGAGCTGCCAGACGAAGCTTCGGTTCGACCGTTGATCGCTCAGCGCCTCAGCCTGTTCGATACTGCAAGCCTTGACTGGCGCAGCGTCACGCTCGAAGCGACAGGCCTCAGTCACGCGGAAATCGTTCGGGCCGCCGAGGAAGCCGCCCGAGACGCGGTAATGGTTGAGCGCCAAGAGATTCTATCCAGTGAGCTTACTCGGGCGCTGACGAAGCGCAAGACTCGGTAGTCTGAGAGTGGACGCACTGGTGGTGTTGGGGAGCAGCGGGGATGACTACGAACCGGCGGAAGCACTTACGGCTGAACGAAGCTGGCCAAAGCTATAGCTACACAGCCTATGGGGGCGGAGGAGGAGAGTTTCAACGTCCACCCAGGGATAGGGTTCGTCATGCCCAGAAGCTTCGCGAAGACTTGAACGAGGCAGAGCGCACGGCCGGTGAGCGCGGTTTCAGAAAGGCTGATGCGCTCATCATTACCTATGAGCTGCAGCCCCACGCGATGGAGGTTGTGGATTCGTTGGAACGACAGCGGAGTGGGATCCAGTTGCTTTCTGTTTCGACCAATTCCGTTCAGATCCGTGCAACAGTTCGAGTTCCGGCAGCAAAAGTCCGTCTTTTGCACAATATCCTCAACCGCTATGAGACCGAACTCGACAAGCGAAGCCAGCGGCCGAAAGGACAGGATCTGGTCGAAAACGTTGACGCGATTCGATTGGCAACGGAGCGCGACCTGTGGACGGATAGTGTGCCGTTTCCGGAGCCAAGTCAGCCCATATGGTGGGAGATCTGGCTCTGTCACGACCAGGAAATTGCTCCCGAGATGACGTATGAGCAGTTCCAGAGAGTGGCGAAGCGGGCGGGGCTCGAGCTTCGGGACCGATTCATAGTCTTTCCTGATCGATTGGTGACGGTGGGCTTCGGGCGGTTTGACAATTGGGCACGTGAGCCGCTTCTTTTGCTCCACATCGCCGAGTTGCGTCAGGCGAAGGAACTGGCCTCGGAGTACCTGGGCATTCCTCGCACGTTTCAGGGCGAGCTCCTTCGTGACCTTTCTGTTCGTATCACGCCTCCTTCGCGGGACGCTCCGGCCGTGTGCTTGCTCGATACTGGTGTCAATCACGCACATCCGCTACTTCGACCAGCGTTATCGCCTTCTGACGTGCTTGCGATAAACTCGGGTTGGGGTGGTCATGACCACAGCGATTGTCACCACGGGACGACAATGGCCGGGGTCGCGCTGTTCGACTCGATCCCGGATGCGCTGCGATCGAGCCAAGCGCTCGCACTCGCCCATCGTCTGGAGTCAGTGAAGATCCTGCCGCCCACGGGTGCGAATGAACCCGATAGCTACGGGAGCATTACCCAACTTGCGGTTGGGCTCGCGGAAGCAACTGTTCCCAATCGCCGACGTGTCGCATGTCTAGCGGTTACCGCGGACTGTCGCGACGGCGGATTGCCGTCGTCCTGGTCGGCCGCCGTTGATGAGCTGGCAGCAGGAGGTGACGTGTTCGTCAATCCCCAACTGATCTGCGTCTCCGCCGGGAATCTTCGCGACCAAATCTGTTCGTCTAGCTACCAGTATCCTGTCATTTCTGGTGAACGAGCTGGCATTGAGGATCCTGGTCAGGCATGGAATGCTGTCACCGTTGGTGCCGTCACCAACCTGGCCTACTTCGACGATCCCGGCTTTAAGGACTATCAGCCAATTGCTCCACGAGGGGACCTGTCACCAACTAGTCGAACTTCGCTGGCTTGGCCTGACGGTGCTTGTGATGGCTGGGCGATAAAGCCTGACGTCGTCATGGAGGGCGGCAATTGGGCCCAAAACTCCAGCGGCACGCGGGATACGCCTGACGGCTTGGGGATTCTGACAACGATCGTGTCGCCCGATGGTGCCCTCCTCACCACAACTCGCGACACGAGCCCTGCGACCGCAGCCGCCTCACGCCTCGCGGCACAAATCTGGTCCGAATATCCAGAGTTGCGTCCCGAGACGGTTCGCGGTTTGTTGGTCCACTCAGCGCGTTGGACTGAGGCGATGACCACGCGATTTCCTGGCAGGAGCAAAGCTGCAGTTCAGCAGCGCCTGCGCTGCTATGGGTATGGTATTCTGGACAAAGCACGGGCACTCTACAGCGCATCCAACGCCGTCACCTTGCTCGTCGAAGGGGAGCTGCAGCCGTATAGGAAGGACAAGAGCGAATACAAGACAAACGAAATGCGGCTGCATGCATTGCCCTGGCCGGTTACGGCACTGCAGGCGCTAGGTGAAGTCGAGATCAGCATGCGAGTGACCCTATCGTACTTCATCCAGCCCAGCCCTGGTCGTCGCGGCTGGACGAATCGCCACTGTTATGCGAGTCACGGGCTGAGGTTCGAGCTGCAGCGACCGCTAGAAACAACCAATGCCCTCTTGAAACGAGTGAGCGCATCGGCGCTCGCGATTCCTGCCAATTCGAGCGAACATGCAGATGAGACACGGAATTGGATTGTGGGTCCTCAAAAGAGAACCCAGGGCTCGCTGCATTGCGACTGGTGGACGGGAATGGCAGCCGACCTCGCTCAATGCCGACATCTCGCTGTGTATCCGGTAACCGGCTGGTGGCGACAGCGGCCACATCTCGAGCGAGGGGAAAGCAAAGCCAGGTACAGTCTCATCGTTAGTCTCGAAACACAGAATGTGGAACTTGACCTTTACATGGCGATCGCGAACCAGATTGCGGTGGCGACTGAGGTGCCAGTCTCGTGAGTCCAACGCTGTCGCGTCTCGTTCGTCTCGCCGACCAAGTTACGCTGTCGCAAAGCGAGCCGAAAGTGCGACGCACTAACAAAATTCTCCAGCACAAGTCAGTATCCTATGACCGTCATTGGTGAAGCGGAGAAGGAGATCCAGCGCCGTGTGGTGCGGCTGTTTGTCGGGAAGCTTCACTACGACTACCTGGGCAACCTGAGCGAGGGGGACAACCACAACGTTCGCGAGGGCGAGCTCGAGCATTTCCTGTTCGCCTACCAGGGCTACGCCGAACGCGAGGATGGTGATGCCCTCATGCGGCGGGCGGTGGCGGAATTGGTCAAGGTGGCGGGGAACACCAGCCTGAGCCTGTATGACCGCAACAAGAAGGTCTATGAGCTGCTGCGCTATGGGGTCAAGGTCAAGGCGGACGTGGCGGCCAAGAACGAGACGGTATGGCTCATTGACTGGGAGAACCCTGAGCGCAACCGGTTTGCTATCGCCGAAGAGGTCACGGTCAAGGCCAAGGATCCCAAGGCGCACCCCAAGCGCCCGGACATCGTAATCTACGTGAACGGAATCGCGCTCGGTGTGCTCGAGCTCAAACGTTCCAAGGTGTCCGTGGCTGAGGGGATTCGGCAGAACCTGGACAATCAAAAGAAGGAGTTCATCCAGCCCTTCTTCTCCACGATGCAGCTCGTCATGGCGGGCAACGAAACCGAGGGGCTGCGTTACGGCACCATTGAGACCCCCGAGAAATACTACCTGACGTGGAAAGAGGATGGGCCAGGGGACGACCCGCTGCAGAAGGCGCTGCTTCAGCTCTGTAGCCCCGCCCGGTTCCTCGAGCTGATTCATGATTTCGTGGTCTTTGACGCCGGGGTAAAGAAGCTTTGCCGCCACAACCAGTATTTCGGCGTGCGAGCGGCGCAGGCGCATCTGAGAAAGCGCGAAGGTGGGATAATTTGGCACACCCAGGGCTCCGGCAAGAGCCTGACCATGGTGTGGTTGGCCAAGTGGATTCGAGAGAACATCACTGATGCTCGGGTGCTCATTATTACGGACTGCACGGAGCTGGACGAGCAGATCGAGAAAGTCTTCAAAGGAGTAGACGAGGAGATCTGTCGCAGCAAATCCGGCGCGGATCTGATCAGGCTACTAAACGCGGCACAGCCGTGGCTCTTGTGCTCGCTAATCCACAAATTCGGTGCCCGAGATGGCGGCGGATCGACCGTCGCTACCAAGGCCTTCTTGGATGAAATCCAAAGAGCGGCTCTCGCGGATTTCAGACCCAAAGGCGACCTGTACGTCTTCGTCGATGAATGCCACCGGACTCAGTCGGGTGAGCTGCACGATGCCATGAAGACTCTGCTCCCCAACGCGGTCTTCGTCGGCTTCACGGGGACTCCGTTGCTCAAATCCGACAAGAGAAAGAGCATCGAAATCTTCGGCGGGTACATCCATACCTATAAGTTCGATGAGGCCGTGGCTGATGGCGTGGTGCTCGATCTCCGTTACGAGGCACGGGACATCGATCAGAGCCTCACCTCGACAAAGAAGATTGACCAGTGGTTCGAGGCCAAGACCAAGGGGCTGACACCATTGGCCAAGGCTCAGCTCAAGGCGCGCTGGGGCACCATGCAGAAGGTGCTCTCCAGCCAATCGCGGCTGCAGAAGATACAGGCGGACGTCCTGCTCGACATGGAGCTTAGGGACCGGCTGCAGAGTGGCCGCGGAAACGCCATGCTGGTGGCAGGCAGCGTCTACGAAGCCTGCAAGTACTACGAGCTATTCGCCAAGACTCCGCTCGCCGGCCATTGCGCCATCGTGACGTCGTACGTGCCCAACGTTGCGAGCATCAAGGGCGAAGAGAGTGGCGAGGGCGCAACGGATGCCCTGGAAAAGTACGGCATCTATCGGCAAATGCTAGCCGACTGGTTCAACGAGGAGCCCGAGCAGGCGGTGAAGAAGGTCGAAGCCTTCGAGCTGGCAGTAAAGAAGAAATTCGTCAAAGAGCCCGGGCAGATGAAGCTGCTGATCGTCGTCGACAAACTGCTCACCGGCTTCGACGCACCGCCGGCCACCTACCTCTACATCGACAAACAGATGCGGGATCACGGCCTGTTCCAGGCCATCTGTCGCGTCAATCGGCTTGACGGTGAGGATAAAGAGTACGGTCATATCATCGACTATAAGGACTTGTTCAATAGCCTGGAAGGCGCCGTCAAGGACTACACTTCGGGGGCTCTCGACGGCTTCGACAAGGAAGATGTCGCCGGTTTGGTCGAGGACCGACTCGACAACGCCAGTGAACGGCTGGAGGAGGCGCTGGAAGCCATCCGTGCCCTCTGTGAGCCCGTTGAACCGCCTCAGGATGCGCCTGCCTATTACCGATACTTCTCGTCCATAGAGCCCGGCAACGCCGAGCAATTGCAGGCCAACGAACCCCAGCGTTTGGCCCTCTACAAGCTTACCTCGTCGCTGGTGCGGGCCTACGCCAACATCGCCAATGAAATGCCTGAAGCGGGATACTCCGCGAACGAAGCGGCTGCGATCAAGGCCGAGGTGACGTTCTATCAAGATCTCCGCGCCCAGGTGAAGCAGCACAGCGGCGATGCCATCGATCTCAAGCAGTACGAGCCTGCAATGCGGCACCTGATCGACACGTACATTCGCGCCGAGGAAAGCCAGAAGATCTCTGAGTTCGAGGATTTCTCACTAGTGCAGCTC